>CATJWA010000178.1 GCA_949744025.1 uncultured Eubacteriales bacterium | reverse complement strand
CCTGCGCGCAGGTCTGGCGCGCAGAGAGGGCGTGCCGGCCTACATAATTTTCTCCAACGCCACGCTTGCGGACATGGCAGCAAAAAGTCCCCGCACCCGCGCCGAGCTGCTTGAGGTCTCCGGGGTGGGAAAGGTCAAGGCCGAGCGGTACGGAGACGTGTTTTTACAGGCAATAGAAAAATACGAGCAGAGCAAATAACAAGTCCGGCTCGATTGGGCCGGACTTGTTATGGTATTGTGTCGGCTTCAGCCGTCCTCAAATTCTATGTCGATGCTGCCGCAGTCGGCGGAAACCTTAAGGAAAATTGAGCCGAGGCTGAGGGATGAGGGGAGATTGCTGCTACCCAGATCCACCTCTGACTCGATGCTGTAGTCGCTTATGCTGCCGGCAAGGACGCCCTCTATCGAGCCCATGTTGTTATCGATCTCGATCTCGCGGCCCGCGGACAGGGCGCGGAACTCGATACTGCCGCAGGAACAGTCAAGCTCCGCCTTGTCCTGCGCGGCGGCGTCAAACACGCTCACATTTCCCATGTCCGAGCTTGACTCAAGCTCGCGCGCGCTGCTGCTGCTGATTGTGACGTTCCCGCAGGAACTCTCAGCCTTGAGCTTGCCGCCTGCGCTCACCGCGTCGGCCTGCACGTCACCCATGTCCGATTCCGCGCTCAGGTCGCCGGTACAGTCCACATTCCGTGCCAGCACGCTGCCCATCGAGGAGTCCAGCTCGGCGGAAAAGCACTGCACATTCTCAAGGCTGACGCTGCCCATAGCCGTCTCAAGCTCCACCTCGCCGAAGCTCAGGTCCGACACCGTGATGTCGCCGCAGTTGTTTTTGACCTCAAGCTTGAAGTCCGTACCCTCCGGCACGTACACGCGCAGCGTCGAGCCGGGGCTTGAGTTAAGGCCGAAGGGAAGCAGATTTATCTTGCCCTTGCGCTCAATGCTCAGAACGCCGCCGGAGCTGCTCACCGTGCAGTAAAAATCGCCGCGCTTTTCCGCGCTTATGTGTATTTCTCCGTCGCCGGACGGCCATATCTCCACATCGGCGAAAAGCTCCGTTATTTTTATCTCCCGTATGCCCGCGGCCTCCGCCGTCAGACTCTCGTAATTGCCGTCCGCCTCCGCGCTGTCCACGCGCATGGGGGGAGGCGTGGGTACGGGCGCGGGCGTGGTCATGGGCTTGTCGCGTCCGCCGCCGATGCCGTGGGCGGAGCTGTCCGCGGAGCTCGTGCGGAAAAAGCCGCTGTGTATGTGCCCGTCCGTAAGCTGTACCCTGAAAGGCCCTAAATTGCCGTTTACCACGCTCAGGTCGCCCCAGGCGCCGAGACAGCCCGCTCCGAATATAACGGCGCCGGCGGCCAGCATGGCCAGACCAGCTACTGCAATTTTTTTCATAGGTCATTTCTCCTTCCGCCGATAAACAGGCCCTTTACCCAGCGCCAGCAGCGCTGCGGCAGCTTCACCAGCAGCCTTGTCAGAAGCACGCAGGGCCACAGCAGCGCCGCTGCCGCGCCGGCTGTTGCCAAAGCGATGCCGAAGCATATCAGCGCCGCGGCAAGTCCCGCCGCAATAAGCCGCGACACAGCGTATATGAGCATAAACAGCGAGCTCAGTCCCAGAGCCAGCAGCACGGCGAACAGCGACACCACCAGCACCCAGACCACGGCGTAAACCGTGACAACCAGCCCGCCGAGCAGGCACAAAAACGTCAGCCACACAGGAGAGCCCAGCACGGCCAGCACTATCCACCATGCGCTGTGTCCGCCGCCTGACTGCTCGGAACGCTCGCGGCTGCTTTTCACGCGCTGGCGCACAATGGTGCTCAGCGGCATTTCCGCCTCTATGGCGTGCACAACGGCGTCGATGTCGCCCATGGCCGCCACGGCCTCGCTCTCGCTCATGCCATCCTCAACGCGGTCGTCTATACCCTCGGCGTAGAAGGCGAGAGCGCGCTCCACGTCCTCCCGCGGCAGATAGTCCAGCCGGGCGCGCAGGGCATTTAAAAATTCTTCCTTATTCATCCTCGTCACCCCTTATAAACTGATATGCCAGCATGACCTCCTCCCATTCTATGAGAAAGTCCTCGATTCGCCGCCGGCCCTTGCCGGTGAGGTGGTAGTATTTTCTCAGCCGGCCGTTGTGCTCCACGGAGTACTCGGTCACGAAGTCCGACGACTCCATGCGCTTTAGTATGGGGTAGAGGGTCGATTCTGATATTTTCACGTGCGCGGATATGTCCTTGATAATCTGGTAGCCGTAGGAGTCCTGCCTTTGCAGGGCCTTGAGCACACAGACCTCCAGCAGCCCGCGCTTGAGCTGTATATCCACCGGAACACCTCCCGTCGCGTAATACTATACACCGCGAGGTATAATGTGTCAAGAAAAAACTGAAGCAAAAGTTAAAAGCGCGGCGTTTAGCCGCGCTTTTAACTTGTTAAGTATCACACCTGCCCTCGGAAAGTTCCCGAATAAATGTCCAGAACTTTTCAGCCGGAGGTGGAATGGGGTGGTTTCGGGGCCTTGCAAGGGATAAATGCCAATGAACTGGTGGAGATATACTCAGCAGAACGGTTTTTCTCGTTTCATGCTGCCGGCAGAAATTGTTGTTCTGATATTCGCTGCCGACTAAAGCCACACCCTGCGACTGGGATACTGCCATCACAAGGTTTTCCTCGCGTTCCACAGTGGCGGAGATGCGGTACTCGATACCCGCGTCCCTGCAAAGACGCCGGTCAAACTCGGGAACTCCCGTGTATTCCGGCAGAGCGACAAAGCTCTCCTCTGCCAGCTCGGTGAAGGCGATGCTGCCGCGCCTGGCCAAGCGGTGGCCCTGCGGCACAAGCACCATAATGCTGTACCTCTTCAGGCTTATGTGCACAGTCAGCTCGCCGCTGAGATATTCCGCGGCGCATATTCCGAGATGATAGCGGCCATTATCGAGAAGGCGGGATATAGCCTGGCCGTGCTCCTCACTGATGGATATGCGCAGGTCGGGATATTGCCTCTCAAATTCTGAAAACATGGAGTAATCTGCCAGCATTGCCAGCGGCGGAATGGCGCACAGGCGGACAATCCCGCTCCTGTCCGAATCCCTGAGCGCGGAGAGAAAGGCCCTGTTTTCATCCAGCATACGCTGGGCATAAGGAATCAGCAGGCGCCCTTCCGCGGTGAGCTCCGCTCCGAGAGGGGAACGGCGGAACAACGGTATATTATAAGCGTCCTCAAGCCAGGCAATATGCTTTGATATTGTCGACGGAGTAAGATACAGCTCCTCAGCCGAGCGCCGGAATGAACCGGTACGCGCGACGGAAAGAAAGGTTTCAAGTTTTACCAGATCCATGCCGTTATACCTCCGTGAAAAACGTGCTGTTCTCCGGCGTGGGCGTTTCCAAAATGGAATTGGAGCATCAAAAAGAGGGCTACCATGTCAGTATATGTATATGATAGCATAAAATCAATACCTCCGCAAGCGGAGTGAAATATTAAAGAAGGAGTTATAAACATGAAAAAGCTGAACAGACCACTTGCACTTGCACTGATGCTGCTGCTGGCCGTATCGCTGCTCGCCGGCTGCGGAAGCGCTCCCGAGGAGTCTCCCGCACCTTCCGTATCACCGGCACCCTCAGCCGCGGTACAGCCCGAGCCGGGCACACAGCCGGAAACCGTGCCTGAGCCTGAACCGGCGGAGGAACTGGGCGAGTACATTCCCGGCGGGCGCAACGTGCGCGCGGCGGACTACGACACCGGCGGCTATCTCCAGTTTGCCGGCAAGGCCCAGTGGATCGGAGAGCTGAGCGGCTCGTGGTATGATATGGGTAAAGCCATAGGCGAAGCCGCGGGCGAGATGATAGCAGCCTCCACAGACTACTGGTGGGAGCAGATGTGCCAGGGGCGTGGGGTTGAGGCCACCGTCGAGGCAATGGACAAATACGCTTATCAGATTGACGCGCTTGACCCGACGCAGACAGAGCTGCTTGAGGGCATGGTCGAAGGCGCAAAGGCCGAGCTTGACTCGGCGAGATATGGAGATCCCTCCAATCCGGATTACGCCGAACATTTCGACCGCGTGCTGGCGGCAAGTATCTTTGACTGCTGGCTCTGGGGCGACCCGGATTCCTACCAGTCCGATGCCGCCGGCGCCAACGGCGCTGCCGAGAGCTACATCTCCGGCAACGGCTGCAACAGTGTAGCCGTGAAAGGCAGCGCCACGGTAGACGGCAGCACAATTTCCTCTCAGGTACGCCACACCGAGCAGGCGGGATTATGCTATCAGGCGTCCATGACCTATTCCGGAGAGGATAGCAACAAGGTGTGGACAGTCGGAAATGTGCCGACGGCAAACGGACTGCTGCTGGTGAACGACAAGGGCGTGTCAATAAGTCACCACTTCGGCGGAGCCACCAGCGAGGCGAGCATGAGTTATGAGGGCGGTCCCTATTACGGCGGCGCTTACGGCGTGCCCTGGCCCAACGCGCTGTTCTATGCCGCGAAGAACGCCTCAAGCGCCAAGGAGGCTATAGACCTGCTTGTCCACGGCTCCGAGCGTTACCGCGAGATTACCGGACGCAGCACCATGCTGCGCGACGGCACCTGGAACTGGATGGTCTGCGACGAGGAGACGCTCGCCGTGCTGGAGATAAGCCCGGACCGCTATGCGGTGCGCTATGCCGGTGAGTACACCGGAGAGGACTGGACCGACCCCGACTACATAGTGTGCGCCAACCATTTCCAGTGCACCTACAGCTATGACGAAAATGACAACAAAACGGATGTACCCATGACAATTTACAACGTAAACGAAACAAGCGAGGACCGCTTCTGGACGCTTATGTGGGAGATGAAGGACCACAAGGGCGAGATAGATACCTATATGCTGCAACACATATTCTCCCAGACCTATCTCCGAGACAGAGAAACCGGAGAATATATTTATGCTCAGCCTGACGAGAGCGGAAAATGGGTGCCCACGGGCTTTGTAAACGCCTGCGCCCAAGGCACTCTTCAGGACGGAGGACTTGCGGCCGGCACAAACGCAGCAAAGCTGGCCGTGCTTAACGGAGACTCGAGCGTCTGCTTCTTCTGCCTGGGAAATCCCATGGATTGGGAGGGCGAGTGGGACCGGTACCTCTTTGCCCCCTGAACTTCCGGCGCAAAAGCCCATGCACAGCCGTGCATGGGCTTTTGCGCGTGTTTGAAGATATTACCCCTGCGCCATGTACACCATGTTCGCCGTGGCGATGAGCTTGCCCGGCGCGTCCTCGCTCCAGCACTCGGCGAAGGAGTGCAGCAGGGTGCGTCCGCCCTTGGTCAGACGGGCCTTGACCAGCACATTCCCCTCCGTCGGACCCGGGCGCAGATAGGACGTTTGCAGCGACACCGTCACGGCCATTTTCCCGCCGTAGTACACCGCTAAACAGCCGCCGGTGAAATCAAGCACGGCAGCTACAACGCCGCCCTGCATCCGGCCTATCGGGTTCTGCTCCCAGTACTGGGCGGGATAGGACATCACAAGTGTCTGCTCCGCGGCGTCGCAGCTGACAAACCGCGGCTTTATCAGCCCGCACATGGTGTCGGCGTTTTCCTCGTTTATCTTATCAATAAAGCCGCGTATCTGCCGCTCCATATCAAGCTGCTTTTCGTTTTCCATGATTTTTTCCTCCCTGAATGTATACACACCATAATATACTATCCGGGCCGAAAAAACAAGAAAAAGAACGTCCCCGCAGCAAAAGTGAACGTGTTCTTGACAGTGCGGGGGGATGATGATAAAATCAATATACCGAAATATTGACCGCGATATCCCGCCGCGCCCGGCGGGATGCCAATCCGCTTATTGGGGGGCAAAGCATGTCCTATACATACGACGACTACAAAAAGATGTATGACGAGCGCCGCGGCACGCTGGCCGACGCGCTGAGCCTTATTCACTCCGGCGACGTTATATGGAGCTCCAATAACTACAACGAGTCCTCAACTCTGCTAAGTCATATCCACGAGATAGCCGGCAGGGTTGAAAACGTGTTTGTGTACAAAAGCCGCATAGGCAGCTACCCCTTCATGCTCACGCCGGGCATGGACGGGCACATAAACTGCGCCAACTACTTCTACGGCCCGAGCTACCGTCAGGCCCACCGCCTGCTCAACGCGACCTTTGTGCCCGCGGACCTGCCGAATTACTACCGCATGGCCAGCCGAAACCGTCCCTGCAATATCTTCACGGCTCAGGTCACCCCCATGGACGAGCACGGCCGGCTGTACATCGGCATGAACCAGACGCTTGAGGAGCAGGCGGTCAGGGACGCGGTGGAGCAGCATAAGCGGATAATTCTTGAGGTGAACAAAAACCTGACCTACATGAACGGCAGCACCTATGTGCCCATAGAGGCCGTGACCTGCCTGTTCGAGGTGGACACGCCGGAATACGTCATAGGCCCCGTGGAGACAACGCCGCAGGAGGACGAGATAGGCGAGATGGTCGCCTCTCTGATAGAGGACGGCGACACGATACAGATGGGCATCGGCGGCATCCCCGACACGGTGGGCGCGCACCTGATGGACAAGCACGACCTGGGCATACACACCGAGCAGTTCACCTCCTCAATGGCCACGCTTATTGACGCCGGAGTGATAACCGGCGAGCGCAAGGTTTTCGATAAGGGCCTGCACGTCGGCGTGTTTGCCGACGGGGTGCATGAGCTGTACGAGTATCTGCACAATAACCCGAAATGTGTCATGCGCCCGGGGCGCGAGGTGGTCAACCCCGCGAGCATCGCCCGTCAGGACCACATGGTGTCCATAAACACGCTCATTGAGATGGACCTGACCGGCCAGGCCTGCGCCGAGAGCATCGGACCCGTGCAGTATTCCGGCTCCGGCGGCGGCTTCTGCTTTACGCTGGGCACCTATTACGCCGAGCACGGCAAAGGGATTTTGTGCTTCCCCTCGCGCACGAAGAAGGGACTGCCGAAAATAAAGGCTCAGCTCACCCCCGGAGCGGTTGTGACGCACCAAAGGAATTACATCCAATACGTTGTAACCGAGTACGGAATAGTTGACCTGCGCGGCACGACGGTGCGGGAGCGGGCAAAGCTTCTCACCGGAT
>CATJWA010000177.1 GCA_949744025.1 uncultured Eubacteriales bacterium | reverse complement strand
ACGTCTCCCGCGCCGCAGCCGCCGACGGACACATCTCCCGCGCCGCAGCCGCCGGAAAAACCCTGCCCTCCCGTGCCGCCGTGTATACCGGAGCCGCCGTGTGCGCCTGTGCCGCCCTGCTCTGCGTGCCAGCCGTGCGAGCTGTTCTGGTACGCCTCGCCCGACGGCGCGCTGGTGAGCTTTGACGGCGAGCGCAGCTATGTTGCCCTGCCGCAGGGCGACAGGAGAATACCGGCAGGCATGGAGGGCGAGCGGCGCACGATAGAGGGGCGTGAATACCTCGTGTTCGTGAGCAAAAACGGACGCATAACGCTGTGATAATGTGTTGACAAAATATCGGTAAAATCTTATAATAAAAAATATAAAATCTTTAGGTGTTCTCACTCTGCCGCCCTGTGACTGACGGGCGCTTTCCGAAGCGGTGGTCAGCCTCGGGCGGTTATTTTTTTGATACACTCAGAAAGGGGAGCTGTTTCTATGCTGATGAGCGAGCTTATTGCAAAAAAAAGGGACGGCGGCACGCTGTCCGACGGCGAAATAGCCTTTATGATTGACGGCTATACAAAGGGGGAAATTCCCGACTACCAGATGTCTGCCATGCTCATGGCGATGTATTTCCGAGGGCTGGACCATGACGAGACCGTGGCGCTGACGATGTCGATGATGAACAGCGGGGACCTTGTTGATTTAAGTGGAATAAACGGAGTGAAGGCCGACAAGCACTCCACCGGCGGCGTGGGAGACAAGACGTCCCTGGTGCTGTGCCCGATGGTGGCCGCGCAGGGCGTCAAGATGGCGAAAATGTCCGGACGCGGCTTAGGGCACACGGGCGGTACCATAGACAAGCTGGAGAGCTTTCCGGGCTTTTCCTGCGCGCTGAGCAAGGAGCGCTTTTTCGAAAACGTCAACCGCGTTGGCTTTGCTATAGCCTCGCAGACGGCGGACATAGACCCCGCGGACAAGAAGCTTTACGCCCTGCGCGACGTTACCGGAACCGTGGCGGTGCGCGGGCTTATAGTCAGCAGTATCATGTCCAAGAAGCTGGCCGCGGGCGCGGACATAATTGTGCTGGACGTGAAAACCGGCAGCGGCGGTTTCATGAAAACTCTGGATGACGCCCGTGCGCTTGCCCGCGAGATGGTGGACGTGGGTACGGCCGCTGGGAGAAGGACCGCCGCGGTTATAAGTGACATGGACGAGCCGCTCGGCCACGCGGTGGGCAACGCGCTGGAGGTACGTGAAGCGATAGACACTCTGCGCGGCGAGCATGCAGGCAACCTTCTTGAGCTGTGCCTGACCATAGGCTCGGAGATTCTGGTTGCCGGCGGTGCGGCAAAGGATGCAGACGAGGCAAGGGCAAGACTGCAAAGGTCCATAGACGACGGCAGCGCGCTTGAAAAGCTGGCGGAATTTGTCGAGGCACAGGGCGGCGACAAGCGCGCGGTGTACGACACGTCTCTGCTTCCGGAGGCGCCTGTGCAGTACGAGGCGATAAGCGAGTGCGAGGGCTATGTGCAGCGCATGGACGCCGAGGGCGTGGGCCTTGTAAGCCTGCATCTCGGCGGCGGGCGCGCGACAAAGGAGAGCGTTATCGACTTGTCCGTGGGTCTGGTGCTGAAAAAGAAAACGGGTGATTTCGTTAAAACTGGCGAGAGCCTGGCTACTATACACGCAGCGGACATGGAGAGTGCCCGTCAGGCCGCAGACCTGCTGCGCAAGTGCTATGTGATAGGGGCGGACAAGCCGGAGAGCAACCCATTTATCAAGGAAATAATACGAGCAGAATAAAGGAGTGTGGCGGCAATGAAGCTTCTGATAAGCTACCGCATAAAATTTTCCGAGCAGCAGAAGCAGAGACTCAGGGACCTGGGATTTGAGCTGTATATAATGAACAACGAGCGCGAAGCCTGTCCGGAAGAGTACACGGACGCTGAGGCGGTTGTCTGCTATCTGCTGTTTAATTACAACGACATCTCCAGATTTCCGAACCTGCGGGTGATACACACAACCAGCGCGGGACTTGACCATATGCCGATGGATTATATCCGCTCCCACGGCATCAGCCTTTACAATGCCGGCGGGGTTTACAGCGCGCCGATGGCGGAGTTCGCGCTGTGCGGGGTTTTGCAGCTTTACAAGCACGCGACCTACTTCCGGGCGCGTCAGCTCCGTCACGAGTGGAAGCAGGACTACCGCCTGCTCGAGCTGGTAGGCAAGCGGGTTTGCATAGCCGGCGCGGGAAGCATAGGCTCGGAGACGGCGAAGCGGTTTTCCGCCATGGGCTGTCACATAACCGGACTGTGCCGGCATCCGGAACCGAGGCGGTATTTTGACGAGGTAAGGTCCATAGACGAGCTGGACGCGGTTTTGCCGGAGTCGGACATTGTAATTTTGTCTCTGCCTCTCACGGACGAGACGCGGCACCTTATCGACGCGCGGCGCTTTGCACTGATGAAAAAGGGCTCTGTGCTTGTGAATATCGCTCGCGGGCCGGTGGTGGACACGCGCGCGCTGCTCGGCGCGGCGAGGGACGGCACTCTGCTCGGCGCGGCTGTGGACGTGTGCGAAACGGAGCCGCTGGCGGCAGAGTCGGAGCTGTGGGAACAGGAGAACATAATCCTTACGCCGCACAACAGCTTTGTCGGCGACGGGAATACAGACAGAATGTTCGAGCTTATTTACACCGATTTTCGGGATTATCTGTCGAAGCATAAGGAAAACTGACAAAATATACAATCAGTATTGACATTTCGTGACAATTATTCTACATGTAGGGATTGGGCAAAATGATTGACTTTGCCGCCGCATTTTGAGATAATTCCCTTATGTCAGAAGCATAATATCAAAGCGCCGGTAACTGACGGAAAGTGGAGCACCACGGGGAAGCCGGACGCAATACATCGCCGACCGTCTGGGCAGTCAATTTTCTGTTTTACAAGGGAATGGGGCTGCCCATTTGCGTATTTTTTGTGAAAAAGGAGAGGTATAATGAAGAAAGTCGCGCTGGTTATGGGCAGCGACAGCGACCTGCCCGTTGTTGAGAAGGCCATCGACACGCTCAAGCAGTACGCAGTGCCGTTTCAGGCCCATGTTTTTTCCGCGCACCGCTGCCCCGAGCAGGCGGCCGAGTTCGCCAAAAACGCGAGGGAGCAGGGCGTGGGAGTGATAATCGCGGCCGCAGGCAAGGCGGCCCACCTGGCCGGGGCTCTCGCGGCCAATACTACCCTGCCCGTGATTGGAATTCCGATAAAATCTTCACTTGACGGCATTGACGCTCTTCTGTCCACCGTGCAGATGCCATCCGGCATCCCAGTCGCCACGGTTGCGATAGACGGAGCGGTCAATGCCGCCCTGCTTTCAATCGAGATTCTGGCGCTGAGCGAGCCGGCCCTGGCGGACAAGCTTGCAGCGGCCCGAGCCGAGGGTACGAAAAAGGTGCTGGAAAAAAACGCCGCTATTGAGGCAAAGTACAACAAATAATAATTTTCTGAGATAAACGGAGGAAGAGAATCATGGAAAAGAGACAGCAGCTTTACGAGGGCAAGGCCAAAAAGGTGTTTGCCACGGATGACGCGGAAAAGGTCATAGTCTCCTACAAGGACGACGCCACGGCTTTTGACGGCCTGAAAAAGGGCACGATTACCGGCAAGGGGGCAATCAACAACCAGATGACCAACTTCCTCATGCAGCAGCTTGAAAAGGCCGGCGTGCCCACGCATTTTGTAGAGGAGCTTTCCGAGCGCGAGACCGTGGTGAAAAAGGTCACAATAGTCCCGCTCGAGGTCATAATCCGCAACATCTCCGCCGGCTCCTTTGCCAAGCGCTACGGAGTTGAGGAGGGAATAGTCTTTGACGAGCCGACGATTGAGTTTTCCTACAAAAATGACGACCTGCACGACCCTCTTATAAATGACCACCACGCCGTGGCCCTGAAGCTGGCGACCTGGGGCGAGATTGAGCAGATAAAAAAGTACGCATTTCAGGTCAACGATTTTCTCAAAAAGACGCTGCTTGAGTGCGGCGTGACGCTGGTGGACTTCAAGCTCGAGTTCGGCAAGACCGCGGACGGAACGATAGTACTGGCCGACGAGATAAGCCCGGATACCTGCCGCTTCTGGGACAGCAAAACCGGAGAAAAGCTGGACAAGGACCGCTTCCGCCGCGACCTCGGCAACGTCGAGGGCGCTTATCAGGAGATGAGCCGCCGGCTTATGGGAAAGTAAGCCATGGGGATTATCGGAGGTCAGGACGGGCCGACCGTGGTTTTTGTCACCGGCAGCCCGATGGGCGCTGTCCTGCTGCTGGCGGCAGTGGTACTTGTCGCGGCGGTGATAATCCGGCTTTTCCGGCACAGGAACGGAAGATAATTTCGGGACACTGAACATTTTTGGAGGACAAAATTTTGGGAGGCTTTTTTGGCGCGATATCCAGGCGCGACTGTGTGCTGGACATCTTTTTCGGAGTGGACTACCACTCACATCTGGGAACACGGCGGGGCGGTATGGCCGTCTATGACGAGCAAAGCGGCTTTCAACGTCAGATACACAATATTCAGAACACGCCCTTCCGCACGAAGTTTGAAAAGGACCTTGCCGACTTCCACGGCAAAAGCGGCATCGGCTGCATAAGCGATACGGACCCGCAGCCGCTTCTTGTGCGCTCGCATCTCGGACTGTACGCGATAACTACCGTGGGAATAATCAACAACGCCGAGGAGCTTGTGGACCGCTGCTTCAACGAGCAGGGCCACCGCCAGTTCATGGCCATGAGCTCGGGCAAGGTCAACGCGTCGGAGCTCACGGCGGGACTGATAAACCAGAAGGACAGCTTTGTCGAGGGCATACGCTACGCGGAGAGTGTTATAGACGGCTCGCTCACGGTGCTTATCCTCACGCCGGACGGCATAATCGCCGCTCGCGACGGCCTTGGACGCCTGCCGGTGCTTGTGGGCAAAAACGAGGACGGCTGCTGCGTATCCTTTGAATCGTTTGCCTATCACAAGCTGGGCTATGACGACGAGCACGAGCTCGGGCCCGGCGAGATTGTCAAGGTCACGGCCGACGGCTGGGAAACGCTGGCCGGCCCGGGGGACAAGATGCGCATATGCGCGTTTTTGTGGACCTACTACGGCTATCCCAACTCCAACTATGAGGGCATGAACGTCGAGCTCATGCGTTACCGAAACGGCGAAATTATGGCGCGCGACGAGATAGAGTCGGGAAAAGCGCCGGACGTGGACTACGTCGCCGGCGTGCCGGACTCCGGAATCCCCCACGCCATAGGCTATGCCAACCGCGCGGTTAAGCATTTTGCCCGTCCCTTCGTTAAATACACTCCGACCTGGCCGCGCTCGTTCATGCCCACGGACCAGAAGATACGCAACCAGGTCGCCAAGATGAAGCAGATACCCGTGCCCGAGCTTATTCAGGGGAAAAAGCTGCTGTTTATAGACGACTCGATAGTGCGCGGAACTCAGCTTCGCGAGACGGTGGAATTTCTGTACGAAAGCGGAGCTAAGGAGGTGCACATGCGCTCGGCCTGCCCCCCGATAATGTACGGCTGCAAGTACCTCAACTTCTCGTCCAGCAACTCCGAGATGGAGCTGCTCTCCCGCCGGACGATACAGGAGCTTGAGGGCGATGAGGGACAAAAGCACCTTGAGGAATACGCCGACGCGAAAACCGAGCGCGGACAGTGCATGCTGCGCACGATATGCGAGCGGATGGGCTTTGATTCTCTGGGCTACCAGTCGCTCGACGGGCTGCTGGAGGCCATAGGCATAGACAGGGACAAGGTCTGCACCTACTGCTGGACAGGAAAGGAATGAGATAAATGGAAAAGTCATTTTCCGCGTCCTACGCCGCCTCAGGCGTGGACATCACGGCCGGCTACCGGTCCGTCGAGCTGATGAAAAGCCATATTGCGCGCACCGCTACGCCGGGCGTACTCGGCGGGGTGGGCGGCTTCGGAGGGCTGTTTGCCCCCGACCTCGCCGGTATGGCAAAGCCCGTGCTCGTGTCCGGAACGGACGGCGTGGGCACAAAGCTGAAGATAGCCTTTCTCATGGACAAGCACGACACCGTGGGCATAGACTGTGTGGCCATGTGTGTAAACGACGTTATCTGCTGCGGTGCAAAGCCGCTGTTTTTCCTGGATTACATCGCCTGCGGAAAGAATATTCCCGAGAGGATTGCCGAGATTGTCGCCGGCGTTGCGGAGGGCTGTGTTCAGTCCGGCTGCGCGCTCATAGGCGGCGAGACCGCCGAGCATCCGGGGCTCATGCCCGAGCAGGAGTACGACCTGGCGGGCTTTGTTGTCGGCGCGGTGGACAGGGATAAGATTTTAGATAACTCCGCCTCCCGTGCCGGAGACGTGATAATCGCCCTGCCGTCGAGCGGCGTGCACTCAAACGGCTTTTCTCTGGTGCGCCGCGCGCTGGACGTGGAAAACATTGACCTGGCGGCGCCCTGCGCGGAGCTCGGCGGGGCCTCCATCGGCGAGACGCTGCTTACCCCCACGAAAATTTACGTCAAGAGCGTGCTTGCGCTCATGGACAGGGTGCGGGTAAAGGGAGTGTCGCACATAACCGGCGGCGGCTTTTACGAGAACATTCCGCGCAGCATTCCCGAGGGGCTGTGCGCCAAGATTGAGCGCGCCGCCGTACGGGTGCTGCCAATATTCGACCTTATCGCAAGGCGCGGGGACGTGCCCGAGCGGGACATGTTCAACACCTACAACATGGGCGTGGGCATGACCGTGACGGTCGCGGCCGGGGACGCTGACAGAGCCCTTGAGCTGCTGCGCGAAAACGGCGAGGACGCCTATGTAATAGGCGAGCTGGCAAACGGTGAGAAGGGCGTGGAGATATGCTGAAAACGAGGATAGCCGTGCTGGTTTCCGGCGGCGGGACGAACCTTCAGGCGCTTATCGACGCGCAGAAGGCGGGGACCCTTCACTCCGGCGAGATAGTGCTTGTTGTCTCCGGAGTGGAGGGGGCCTACGCTCTCACGCGTGCGGAAAACGTGGGTATTCCCACTGCGGTGTGCAGCCGAAAGGTCCTCGGCTCTCAGGAGGCGTTTGAGGCGACGATATGCCGCGAGCTGGACGCCGCCGGCGCGGAGCTTATAGTGCTGGCGGGCTTTATGAGCATACTCAGCGCGGATTTCACGAAAAAATACGAAAACCGGATAATAAACATACACCCATCGCTTATCCCCTCCTTCTGCGGCCAGGGCTTTTACGGGCTGCGCGTGCATGAGGCTGCGCTTGACTACGGCGTGAAGGTCACGGGGGCGACGGTGCATTTTGTAAACGAGATACCCGACGGGGGGAAAATTATATTGCAGAAGGCGGTGGAGGTGCAGCCCGGCGACACGCCAGAGGTCCTTCAGCGCAGGGTTATGGAGCAGGCCGAGTGGGTGCTTCTGCCGCAGGCGGCGGAGCTGGTGTCCGCCGAAATAGCGGCGGGGAAGGGAGAGTAGGAAATGGATGTTTACGAGACTAAGACCCCCGCCGAGCGCGTGGCGGGCAACCCCTACCCGGGCCGCGGGATAATCCTCGGCCTGACGGCGGACGGCAAAAAAAGCGCGCTGGCCTACTTCATCATGGGCCGCAGCGAAAACAGCCGCAACCGCGTGTTTACCGAGACGCACGACGGCATCAAGACCGAGGCCCATGACCCGTCGAAGCTGGCCGACCCCAGCCTCATCATATACCACCCCGTGCGCTTTTTCGGCCGCGGCGTTATCGTCACAAATGGGGACCAGACCGACACGATACGCGATTTTTTAGAGCGCGGACTGCCCTTTGACCAGGCGCTTTCCACGCGGCAGTTTGAGCCGGACGGGCCGAACTGGACGCCGCGCATTTCCGGCCTGCTCTCGCCAGACGGCAGCTATAAGCTGTCCATACTCAAAAGCGCGGATGCCGAGGGGACGGCCTGTGCGCGCTACACCTTCACGTACCCGGGCATAAGGGGCGTGGGGCATTTTATTCACACCTACATTACCGACGGCGAGCCCATACCCACCTTCACCGGCGAGCCGGAGCGCGTGAGCATACCCGACAGCGCGGACGAGCTTTCCGCGCAGCTCTGGGACAACCTGGACGAGCAGAACAAGATTTCCCTCTATGTCCTGTACACCGACCTGGCCACGGGCGAGCGGGAGTACAGGCTCATAAACAAGAATAATTGACGGGAGGAGACGGAAAATGGAAAGGCTTGAACTGAAATACGGCTGCAACCCCAACCAGAAGCCGGCGGGGATTTTTGTAAATGACGGCCGCGAGCTGCCCGTGCAGGTGCTCTGCGGCAGGCCGGGCTATATAAACTTCATGGACGCGCTCAACTCATGGCAGCTCGTGCGCGAGCTCAAGCAGGCCACGGGTCAACCCAGCGCTGCATCCTTCAAGCACGTCTCCCCCGCGGGGGCGGCCGTCGGCGCTCCGCTGACAGAGACGGACAGGGCGATGTACTTTGTCGAGCCGGACGCCGAGCTTTCTCCCATTGCCTGCGCCTACATCCGCGCTCGCGGAGCGGACAGGCTGTGCTCCTACGGCGACTGGGCGGCGCTTTCCGATACCTGCGACGTGGCCACGGCGCTGTACCTCAAGGGCGAGGTTTCCGACGGCATAATCGCCCCAGGGTACACCCCCGAGGCGCTGGAAATACTCAAAACCAAGAAAAAGGGCAATTACAACGTTGTGCAGATAGACCCCGACTACGTCCCCGCGCCCACGGAGCACAAGGACGTTTTCGGCATAACCTTCGAGCAGGGCAGGAACAATTTTGAGATTAACCGTGAGCTTTTGGGCAACATTGTCACCGAGAACAGGACCCTGCCCGACGCCGCGGCGACGGACATGCTGGTTGCGCTCATTACGCTGAAATACACGCAGTCAAATTCTGTATGCTACGTCAAGGACGGGCAGGCCGTGGGCGTCGGCGCGGGACAGCAGAGCCGCATTCACTGCACCCGTCTGGCGGGCAACAAGGCGGACAACTGGTTTCTGCGCCGCCACCCGAAGGTGCTGGGGCTGGACTTCGTAGGCGGTATACGCCGGCCCGACAGGGACAACGCCATCGACGTGTACACCTCCGACGAGTACGAGGACGTGCTGCGCGACGGCGAGTGGCAGAGAGTTTTCAAAACAAAGCCCGAGGTGCTGACCGCGGCGGAGAAAAAAGCGTGGATAGCCAAACAGAGCGGCCTGACCGTGGGCAGCGACGCGTTCTTTCCTTTTGGAGACAACGTAGAACGCGCGAGAAAATCCGGCGCGGCGTACATCGTACAGCCCGGCGGCAGCATACGGGACGACAATGTTATCGAAACCTGCAACAAGTACGGGATAGTCATGGCCTTCACCGGCATGAGACTGTTCCACCACTAAAAATCTCGAAACAGCGGCCAAAGGCCGCTGTTTCGAGAGGCTTCGCTCCGCTCTGCGCACTCGCTGGCGCTCGCACGCTCGCTACGCGCAAAGCGTTTTTTCCGACGTACACGCCGCCGGAAAAAACGGATTTCAATTTATTCGCGGCGTGCGCGCCGCGAACAGCTCTGCATCAAGAATGTGTAAGCGACAAAGCCGCTAACAAATTCTAAGATCTGCGAGGCTT
>CATJWA010000176.1 GCA_949744025.1 uncultured Eubacteriales bacterium | reverse complement strand
CTTAAAACCAGTGCCCTTCCGGCATACAAACTTGTGAAATGGTCAATAAGAGTAGTAAAAGTAATCTTTGCTATATAGACTCTAAAACCCATTGGGATCCGACTGACTCTCCGCACACGCGGGGGTATTGTGTCATATGGATTAAGCGCAAGTGAAATGCCGAAGCGGCGTTTCACCTGCGCTTTTTGTATTTTGTAAGGAGAGCCGCCTATGAAAAAGATAATCCAGCTCAAAAACGTCTCCAAGTCCTTTGACGGTGAGACCGTGCTCGACTGCATAAACCTCGACATTTACGACAACGAGTTTTTAACCCTGCTCGGCCCCTCCGGCTGCGGCAAGACGACCACTCTGCGCCTTATCGGCGGCTTTGAGTCTCCGGACGAGGGGGATATAATCTTCATGGGCGAGCGTATAAACGACGTGCCGCCCCATAAGCGCAGCGTCAACACCGTATTTCAGAAGTACGCGCTGTTCCCGCACCTGAACGTGTTTGAAAACGTGGCCTTCCCTCTGCGCGAGCGGAAGGTGACAAAGGATGAGATAAAGCAGCGCGTGACCGAAATGCTCAGCCTTGTGGCGCTAACCGGCTTTGAGCATCGGAGCGTTACGCGCCTGTCCGGAGGCCAGCAGCAGCGCGTGGCCATAGCCCGCGCGCTTATAAACCGCCCGCAGGTGGTGCTGCTTGACGAGCCGCTCGGCGCACTGGACCTCAAGCTGCGCAAGGACATGCAGGTTGAGCTGAAAAAAATCCAGAAGGCCACGGGCATAACCTTCATCTTCGTCACCCACGACCAGGAGGAGGCCCTGTCGATGTCCGACACCGTGGTGGTCATGTCCGAGGGCAGGATACAGCAGATAGGCACGCCCATAGACGTGTACAACGAGCCGGTCAACGCCTTTGTCGCGGACTTCATAGGCGAGAGCAACATTGTAGACGGCGTGATGCTTGCCGACAGGCGCGTGTCCTTTTCTGGGCATGTATTTGACTGCGTGGACTCCGGCTTCGGCGCGAACGAGGCGGTGGACGTGGTGGTCCGGCCCGAGGACGTGGACATTGTGCCCGAGGAAAAGGGTATGCTGCGCGGCGTGGTCACTTCCGTGACCTTTATGGGCGTACATTACGAGATAATAGTGGACATAGACGGCTTCAAGTGGATGATACAGACCACGGACTTTGTCGATGTGGACGAGCGCTGCGGGCTGTATATTGAGCCCGACGCCATACACATAATGAAAAAGTCCGAGTACTCGGGCATGTACGGGGACTACTCCTCTTTCAGCAACGAGCTGGAGGGGCTCTCCGACGCGGAAAGCGAGGCCGGCGAATGAGCCGCGGCCTGACCCGCCTCCGGCGCGGCGAGCGCACGGTCAAGGCGCTGACCCTCTCGCCCTACTCGCTGTGGGCGGTGCTTTTCATCCTCGTGCCGCTGCTTTTCATCGCCTACTACGCCTTCACCGACAACGGCTTTAACTTCACCACCGAAAACATCGCCCGCTTTTTCACCGCCACGTCAAACGTCACCAACGACGCCGGCGAGGCTGTGCAGGTGCGCACCTATCTGCTTATCTTCTGGCGCTCGCTGAAGCTGGCTCTTATCTCCACGGCGATATGCCTGCTGCTGGGCTATCCGCTTGCCTATGCCATAGCCCGTTCCGGGGCCAGGGCGCAGAAAACCATGATAACGCTTATCATGATTCCCATGTGGATGAACTTCCTCATCCGCACCTACGCCTGGATGACCATACTCCAGGACACCGGCATCTTCAACGGCCTGCTCGGCATGCTGGGGCTCGGTCCCGTGCATATAATCGGCACAGAGGGCGCCATTGTCATAGGCATGGTGTACGACTACTTTCCCTACATGATAATGCCGCTCTACTCAATCATGGCGAAGATGGACGGCGCGCTGCTCGAGGCGGCGCGGGACCTGGGCTGCAACGCGCTGGGCGTACTGCGCAGGGTGATCCTGCCGCTGAGCGTGCCGGGGATAATCTCCGGCGTTACGATGGTGCTCATTCCCTCGATAAGCACCTTCTACATCTCTCAGAAGCTCGGCAGCGGCAAGTTCTTCCTCATAGGCGACGCCATTGAGGGCCAGTACGTGGCAAACAACCTGCACTTCGCCGCCGCCATAGCCTTTGTCATGATGGTGGTGCTGCTCGCGGCCATGGCGCTGATGCGTCGGCTCACCGGCAGGCGGTTTTACGGAGGTGCGAAATGAAAACAGTCTCAAGAGTTTACACGGCGCTGATGCTCGTTTTCCTTTTCGCGCCCATTGCGATACTGCTGTTTTTCTCCTTCAACGAGGGCAAGAGCCTGTCGGTGTTCTCCGGCTTCTCGCTGAAATGGTATCAGGAGCTGTTCCGCGACAGGGACACCCTCACCGCGGTGAAGAATACCCTCGTACTTGCCTGCACAGCCTCCGTCGTCTCCACCGTCATGGGCACCGCCGCGGCCGTGGGCATAAGCCGCCTGCGCTCAAAGCACCTGCGCGGCGTGATGGACACGGTGACGAACATCCCCATGGTGAACCCGGATATAATCACCGGCATCTCGCTGATGATGATGTTCGTGTTTATAGGCTCATTCTTCGGCATGAGAACCAGCCTGAGCTTTTACACCATGCTCATCGCCCACATAACCTTCTGCCTGCCCTACGTTATATTGCAGGTGCTGCCCAAGCTTGAGCAGATGGACCCGTCGCTGCCCGAGGCGGCGATGGACCTGGGCTGCACGCCCCTGCGCGCGTTTTTCAAGGTCGAGCTGCCGGAGATTATGCCCGGCATAGTCACGGGGCTTATCATGGCTTTCACCATGTCGCTGGACGACTTCGTGATAAGCTATTTCACCCAGGGCAACGGCTTCCAGACCCTGCCCATACGCATCTACAGCATGACCAAAAAAACCGTCACACCAAAGATGTACGCGCTGGCTACAATAATCTTCTTTGTCATACTGGCCCTGCTGCTCGTCTCCAACATTCCCGACAGGGAGCAGGACGGCGCGGCCAAACGCAAAAACAAATAACTCACAGGGAGGAATATGTCTAATGAAAAAGCTTCTTTTACTTGTCCTGTCCGCCCTCGCGCTCGCCGCGCTGCTTACCGGCTGCGGCTCCGGCGGCGGAATGCTCACTCTAAACGTCTACAACTGGGGAGAGTACATTTCCGACGGCAGCGAGGGCTCGCTTGACACGATACGCGAGTTCGAGAGCTGGTACGAGCAGGAGCACGGCACAAAGCTCAAGGTCAATTACGACACCTACACCAGCAACGAGGACATGTACGCCAAGCTCAGCAGCGGCGCGGTCAGCTACGACGTGGTGATACCCTCCGACTACATGATTGCCCGCATGATAAGCGAGGACATGCTCCTGCCCCTGAACTACGACAACATCCCCAATTACCAGTACATCGGCGAGGACTTCCGCGGCCTGTACTACGACGAGGAGGACAAGTATACCGTACCCTATACCTACGGCGTGGTGGGCATCATCTACAACGCCAGCAAGGTCGACGAGGCCGACGCCGGCGGCTGGGACCTTATGTGGAACGAGAAGTATTCCGGCAGCATTCTGCAATTCAACAACTCCCGGGACGCCTTCGGCACGGCCATGTACAAGCTGGGCCTGGACGTAAACTCCACCGACCGCGCGGTTTGGGATACCGCCTTTGACGAGCTGGTTGCCCAGCGCCCCCACGTCAGCTACGTCATGGACGAGATATACAACCTCATGGAGTCCGGCGAGGCCGACATCGGCGCCTACTACGCCGGCGACTACTTCACCATGCTTGACGCCCAGGCCGAGGGCGTGGACCTGCGCTTTTACTACCCCGAGCATACCAACTACTTTCTTGACGCCATGTGCATCCCCTCCTCCTGCCAGAATCAGGAGCTGGCCGAGTGCTTTATAAACTTCATGCTCAGCCGCGACGTTGCCGTGGCAAACGCGGAGTACATCTCCTACGCCTCCCCAAACTCCCTTGTCGTCAACGACCCCGAATACATCGAGGACATGGGCCCCGAGGCCATGGAAATTCTCTACCCCGAGCTTGAGAGCTTTCGCGAAAGCTACAACCTCTACGCCTACCGCAACCTTGACGCGGAAACCCTCGATTATATCAACACTCTCTGGGAAAACGTCAAAATAAACTGAGCCCCGCGCATCAATTCACCCCGCGGTCAAATTCACCGCCGGGTGAATTTTTTCTGCATTTATTCATGTTTATTGCATACGCGCCGAATATATATGCGTGCCTATATTGTCAACATCTATCATAAACAGCCGCAAACGGAGACAAAGTTTGGCGAAAACTATGCGTTGCGCATACTCTTTAGATGTGGTATACTTTAAAGTATTAAATTGGCGGAATTGTAGTGAATACATATTCAGCCAGTTAAAGAAAGTGAGGAAAGGTAAGTACTATGAAGAAAAAACTTGCAGCTCTTCTTCTGGCCATGGTCATGGTGTTAAGTCTTATTGTTCCTGCCTCTGCGGCAGGAACAGACGGCGATGTCATCGCCGAAATTTTGACCGATGCCGCGGCCGACGGAACCACCGCGCCGGAAGATAAAGCCACTGACGATGACGGCGACGATGTTGACAGCGCTCCCGCTGATAACGACGCTGCCCAGGATGACTCCTCCGCGGATGATGGCGACACTGCCGCCGAGGATGGGGACGAGGCCGAGGCCGGCATTGAAGCGCTCGCCGCCGACCCCGCAGCGGACGACGGCGTTCTGACCGCAGAGGCTCTGGCCGCTCTCTACGCCGAGCTTGACGTGGAATATGACGCTCCCGCCGCGGCCACTCAGGCGGACGTGCTCGTTTATCTGCTGCGTTACGCCGGCTTGGCGGACTCTCAGATTTCCTTTGACGAGCCCGGAACCGAGCAGTTCGTGTACGACGCCGAGCAGCTGTTCATCAGCATGGGCGTCCTCCCGAGCGATTACGCCGCCGAGGACGAGTGCACCACCGAGCAGCTCAACGCCCTGCGCGAGGACATTCAGCCCCTGTACGACGCTCTGCACGCCGACAAGCTTGAGCCCCTGTTCATGAACGGCATGGCTCAGCCCATCTTCCCTTATACCGAGGCTTCCTACAAAACCGGCGAAAAGCTCACATATCAGGGTTATGATTGGGTTCAGGGTGACAACGGCTGGGTACAGCAGCCCGTAACCAAAACCACTGATGAAATGGCCGGCACTCCCAATGCCGAGAGCGACATCATTCGCTTCTGCGTCTATGTCGAGACCAACTATGACACCGACGGAGACGGCAAGCTTGACCTCGTAAAGACCCTTGTCCAGCTTCCCAAGGCCGCCCTTGAGGGCGACTACAAGGCCGCTACCATTTATGAAGCGCGCCCCTACATAACCGGCTGCACAAGCTGGGGCGACGAGTATATCGAGGGCGGATATGACCTCGAGAGCATGTATAATACGCCCGCTGAGCGCACTGCCGCAGGCAGCACCACCACTGCCGAGCTTGCCGCGGCAGCGAACCCCGACGATTGGATGTACTGGAACCCCCAGGAGGAGTCCTGGGCCTATGAGGACCTGACCTGGTATGACTACTACCTCGTGCGCGGCTTCGCCGTTGTCGAGTGCGGCGGTCTGGGCACCAAGGGCTCCGACGGCTTTGAAACCTGCGGAACCGACCTTGAGATCGACGCTTTCAAGTGCGTCATCGAGTGGCTGCACGGCGACCGTGTTGCCTACACCAACAAGACCGACAATATCGCCATCGAGGCCGACTGGTCCAGCGGAAACGTCGGCATGACCGGACGCTCCTATGCCGGCACAACACAGTTCGGCCTGTCCACCACCGGCGTTGCCGGCCTTAAGACCATTGTTCCCGTTGCCGGCATCGCAAGCTGGTATGAGTACACCAACTCTCAGGGCGTTGCCATGAGCATTTCCTACTCAGACTATCTGGCCACCTACTGCGCCGGCCGTTATCTGGACGATGAGGACTATGCCACCATCGCCGAGTCCTACCGCAGGTATCTCCAGCAGATAAGCGATGACGAGTATGCCCTCAACGGCGACTACGGCAAGCACTGGGCAACCCGTGACTACACCGTTGACCCCCTGCTTCCCGACTGGACCGGCATCAAGATTCCGGCTCTGATTGTCCACGGCCTGAACGACACCAACGTGCGCACCAAGGAATTTGACCTTATGTACAAGTCTTTCAAGGACGCCGGGCAGAATGTCAAGCTCCTGCTCCATCAGGGTACTCACCTGACCCCGACCTACCCCTCTCAGCGCTATGAGATGCTTATCGGCGATGAGTATTACGACAGCATCCTCAACAAGTGGTTCTCCCACTACCTCTGCGGCGTGGACAACGGCATTGAGAGCATTGCCAATGTCACCTATCAGAGCAATGTTGACGGCTCCTGGAGCACATACAACAGCTGGGAGACGGCAAACAAAGCCCTGCTCCAGGCTTATAATGCTTTCGACAGTAAAATCACCGCTGTAAGCGGCGGTATCAGGCACCGCGACGAATCCAACCAGTGGGTTGTCGATGCCGAGCCGGCCACCGCGACCTACACCTTTGAGATTCCCGAGGACTTCACCATCAAGGGCCCCGTCGCGGTACACATCCGCGCCGCTGCCGCCGCAAACGGTGACACTCCTCTCAGCGAGCTTGACGGCGTAAGGCTCACTGTCGGCCTCAACGACACGAGCGACTCCGAATTCAACGCCTTTGTCCCCTCCAGAAGCTATCTTCCCATCACCTCCACTGAGAACAAAAACGCCTGGATGGGCGGCGGTGTCGAGAACTTCGCTCTGGTATCCTACACCCAGACTCCCGCCACCTCCAAGAGCATCGGTATGGGCTACATCGACGTATTCAACCCCACGGCCGGATATGATTCCGCGTCCGCGGCCAAGCGCACCGATATTAAGGAAAACAGATATTACGACTACACCGTATATATTCAGCCCACCGTATATACGGTCAAAGAGGGACATACCATTGAGCTTACCCTCAGCATGAGCTACAACAGCGGTCTTGATTTGAAAATCGATAACTCCAAGACCTACATAGACATGCCGACCCAGGGCAAGGTTTCCTTCTCTCAGAAGGCTCCTTCCAGCTCCGGCAGCTCCGGCGGTTCCAGCGGCGGCAGCAGCGCTCCCGTAACGCCTGTCACACCTGTCACGCCCGTGAATCCCACACCCCCGACTACCGTTGGCGGCTTTGCAGACGTCGCGGCCGACGCATGGTATGCCGATGCGGTCAAGTACGTGCAGGACAAGGGCCTGATGAGCGGCACGAGCTCAAGCAGCTTTGAGCCCGAAGCCACCGTCAACCGCGCAATGGTCGTCACGGTGCTCTACCGTCTGGCAGGCTCTCCCGCCACCACGGGAAGCAATAACTTTACCGACCTGTCCCAGGATTGGTACAAGGAGGCCGTTCAGTGGGCGGTTGACGCCGGCGTTACCAACGGTACGAGCGCAACCACCTTTGACCCCGACGCCCTTATCACCCGCGAGCAGCTCGCGGCCATGATATTCCGCTATGCTTCCTCCTGCGGCTATGACGTGAACGGCCGCGCCGTGCTCGACGCTTTTGCCGACAACGCCAGCATCAGCAGCTACGCGCTCGAGGCAATGCAGTGGGCCAACAGCGCCGGACTTATCAACGGTGTAACCAATGACACCCTCGTTCCCACCGGAGACTCCAACCGTGCCGTTCTGGCTACTATTCTCATGCGCTTCTGCGAGAACGTTACTGCCTCCAACGCAAAATAAAACAAGCACAAACTATAAAAGGACAGCCGTAAAACGGCTGTCCTTTTGCATAATTTCATCACTCCATGCATAGTTTGTACCATCACAGGCTTGGGGGAATGGACATGCTCATGGCTTATATCTGGGTTGGGATGCTGGCGGTGTCGGTGCTGTACGGCTGCTGGGCGGGGACTGTGCCGGCGGTGTCGGCCGCACTTATGGAGGGTGCGGCGGCGGCCGTGGAGCTGTGCCTGTCTGTCTGCGGTGCTGTTTGCCTTTGGACAGGCGTGATGGAGCTCATGCGCCGCAGCGGACTGGCCGAGGGACTCTCCCGCCTTCTCGCGCCGCTGCTCAGGCTTATTTTCCCCCGCAGCTTTGCCGACCCCGACTGCGCCGCGGCCCTGTCCGCCAATTTCTCGGCCAACCTTCTCGGCCTGGGCAACGCCGCCACGCCGGCCGGCATCAAGGCCGTCAGGCACATGGCCCGCCTCGGAGGACAGTGCGCGGGAAATGAGCTGTGCCGGCTTGTGGTGATGAACACCGCCTCGGTCCAGCTCCTCCCCGCCACGGTCGCGGCCGTACGGGCGGCCTGCGGTGCTGCTGACGCTTTCGATATCCTGCCCTGCGTGTGGATAAGCTCCCTTGTCTCGGTCAGCGCCGGCCTGCTCACGGCGCGGCTGCTTGAGCGGAAAGCCTCATGAGCGCGCTCATCGTACCCCTGCTGCTGTGCGCCATGGGAATTTTAGCGCTGTCAAGGCGCGTGGACGTGTTCTCCTCGCTGGTTGACGGAGCCCGCGAGGGTATGAAAATAAGCGCGGGCATGCTCCCCGCGCTGGTGGTTTTATTGAGCGGAGTGTACATGCTGCGCGCCTCTGGGGCTCTGGATGCGTTCTGCCGGCTCCTGGCCCCTGCCCTTGAGTGTATAGGCATCCCGAAGGAGACGGCCTCTCTGCTGCTTATAAGGCCCTTCAGCGGCAGCGGCGCTCTGGCCGCCGGCAGCGAGATAATGCGGCAGTTCGGTCCAGACAGCTATGTCGGCCGCTGCGCCGCGGTGATGCTCGGCTCGACGGAGACGACCTTTTACGTCATAGCCGTCTATTTCGGCGCCGCCGGCGTAAAGAAAACCCGTCACGCCATTCCCGCCGCCCTGACCGCCGACCTGTGCGGCTTCATAATGGCGTCGCTGACCGTTAGAATATTCTTCGGATGAAATGCCGTAGCCCTCGGCAGGCTTACCCACACGGGTCAAAGCGCCGTCACAGCCGCGATGTCACCATCGCCCAAAGCGGCACCGTGGCCACGCAGGCTATCATCGACACTATCACCATATACCCGCCCGCGACGCGGCCGTCCGCCTCCTCGGGATTGTAGCGCAGGCAGAAGGTCGGCAGAAAGGACGCCACCGGCATGGCAAAGTAGAAAACCGTTGTTCGCACGATGTCATGCTCCACACCCAGCAGCAGAAACGCGCCCATCATTACCGCAGGCATCACAAGCAGGCGCAGGGCCGTGACCCACAGCACGCATGGGTATTTCAAAACGCCCTTGAGCTGCGCGTCCGCGATTATGGACCCGCATAGAATCAGTCCCAGCGGCGAGGCCATGTTTCCGAGCGTACTCACCGCGCTTTCTATCACCTCCGGCAGCGGAAGCTGCGTTACGTACAGGAAAAAGCCGATGAATACCGCCACCACGGGCTCGCAGATAAATTTCTTGACCGTGTCCTTAACATCCAGCCTCCGTCCCGGCTCGCCAAGGGTCAGAGGAGCGCCCCCGTAGAAGATTATGCGAATAGGCAGGGTAAAAATGACGTAGTAAAAAACGCCCTGCGCACCGTACAGCTCGCTGACTACGGGCAGGCCGAAGAAGGTAAAGTTGGTGAACAGCAGCGCAAAGCGCGCCGAACGCGCCACGCCGGTGCGGCCCATTTTTATGTAGATAAGCTGCGCTATCACAAACTGCGCAGCCATGGAGCCCACCGCCAGAGCCAGCAGCACCGGGCAGTTTATAAGGTCCTGCATGGAAAACTCCACGTTGAAGGAGTTTATAATCATGCACGGCAGCGGAATGGCCATGACAAAGCGCGTGAGCATCCTGTCAAAGCCGTCGGGCATTACCCTGAGCTTGCGTGCGGCAAAGCCCACGGCGATAAAGATTACAAGCTTGAGCGTAAGCTGTAAAACAGTCAACCAAATCACTTCCAACTCAAAATTATGGCCGCCAAAGGCGGCCATAATTTTTTTAATTACATATGTTCCGGCGCCGTCACGCCGATTATGGTCAGGCAATTTTCAATCACGCGCTGCACACAGCGGCACAGCAGCAGATGCCCGCAGGCACAGCTTGCCGCCTCGTCCTTAATTCGGCAGGCATCGTAAAAACGGTGGAAGCGCGCGGCCAGCTCCGTTACATACGCGTTTACGCGGCTCGGATTATAGTCCCGCGCGGCAAGACGTATCTCCTCCGGCAGGCCGGCAAGCTGCTTGATAAGCTCGCGCTCATGCTCGCCCGACAGCACGGCGGCGTCCGCCTCCCCCGCGCCCGCGGCGCAAAGTCCCGCCTCCGCCAGATTGGCTATGAGCGTGCATATGCGCGCGTGGGCGTACTGCACATAGTACACGGGGTTCTCGCTGTCCTGGCGGATAGCCAGCCCGAGGTCAAAATCCATCTGCGAGTCGGGCCTTGAATTGAAGAAATAGCGCGCCGCGTCCACAGGCACCTCGTCAAGCAGGTCGGAAAGCGAAATGGCCTTGCCCGTGCGCTTGGACATACGCACGACCTCGCCGTCGCGCATCAGGCGCACGAGCTGCATGAGCACAACGTCCAGCCGGTGCTCGCCGTCGAGCCCCAGCGCGTCCAGAGCGGCCTTGAGCCGCGCCACGTGGCCGTGGTGGTCCGCGCCCCATATGTCTATGGCAGTGTCAAAGCCGCGCTTTTCCAGCTTGTTGCGGTGGTAGGCGATATCCGCGGCAAAGTAGGTGTAAAAGCCGTTGGCACGGCGAAGCACGTCATCCTTGAGCTCCTGCCTGTCAATTTCCTCCTGCGTCTTTCCGGAGGCGAGCAGCTTCTCGGCCATTATCCTCGACGTGGCCATCCACAGAGCGCCGTCCTTTTCGTAGGTGTATCCGCGCCTTGTCAGCTCCGCGGCCGCTGCCTCTACCTCGCCGGCAGCGTGCAGCTCCGACTCCAAAAACCAGCGGTCATAATGAATCTTGTAGCGCTCAAGGTCGGACTTCATCCTCGGCAGGTTGTGCTCAAGACCAAACCCCGCCATTGCCGCGCGGCGCTCGCTCTCGGGCTTATCGAGCCAGCCGTCGCCGTTTTTCTCGCGGAACGCCCGGGCCAGCTCGCGTATGTCGTCGCCGTGGTAGGCGTCCTCGGGAAAGGCTATAGCGTCCTCGCCCCTGATGAGCTGAATGTACCGCGCCTCAATGGACAGGGCGAACTTTTCAATCTGGTTGCCGGCGTCGTTGACGTAAAATTCGCGCGCGACCTCGGCCCCCGCACGGGAGAGCACCTCGGCCAGCGCATCGCCGAGCACGCCGCCGCGGGCGTTGCCCATGTGCATCGGTCCCGTGGGATTGGCCGAGACGAATTCGACCATTATCTTGCGCCCCTTTAGACTGTCCGTGCGCCCGTAATCCGCGCCCTCGGCCTCAATGGCGGCAAGCACGTCGGCGTACCATTTGTCGCCAAGACGGAAATTCATAAAGCCGGGCCCTGCAATCTCCACGCTTTTGAAGTAGCTGCCGTCCAGCTCCATGTGCCTTTCCAGCGTCTCGGCAATCTTTCTTGGCGCGGCGTGAAGGGCCTTTGCCCCTGTCATGGCGTGGTTTGCCGCGTAGTCGCCGTTCTTCGTGTCGCGAGGTATCTCCACCGTGCCGGTCAAAGCGGCGCCCTGCGGCAGCTCTCCGGCCCCTGCGGCGCGGCTGTACGCCTCGGATATCAGCGCGTCTATCTGTTTTTTCGCGTTTTCTATCAGGTTCATGGCCCTCAGTTCCCCTTATCCCTAACGTTTATCTTAAACCTGTTGCGGCTGACCACCGCGCGGTCCAGGTCTATGTCGTACTCAATTTCAATATCTCCGCCGTGCTCGCCCAGAGCGTGACTGACCCTGTGCGTATCCAGACCCATGGTCAGCGTGCCATAGGGCGTCTCATAGGCGAAATGCTGCTTTCTCCCCTTGCGGAACACCATCTGAGAGGTAACGGTGCCGCGGCGGGACATGATGACCTCCTCCGGCGTGACCAGGAAGTCCGTTTTAGTCCCTTCAAGTCCGGTCAGCTCGCTCTCCATGTAGGAAAAGCGGATGCCGTCGCCGTCCACGGCGTATTTGCCCTCGGTGATGAGCTCCATTCCATCGCTCCCGCCCCCGAGGCTGCGCGTGCTGCTGATGGTTATCAGCACATCTCTCATATCGTTCTTCTTTTCAAATTCCATAATTTCGTCCCTGTATCTTCAAGTGTTGTTGACCTGTTTACAGTATCTTCTGCACCGGCACAATGTGGTGCCCCAAAAAAATGTCCGCCGTGTGCCCGAAGGTGTGTGTGTCGCCGCTGGTGTACCACAGCCGGCGGCCGGCGCCTTCGCCGTCCGCGAGCATTTCTCGCTGTCTCAAATAAGCGGCCAGCGCACGCGCAGCCTCCACGCCGGCGGATATCTGGCGTATTTCCGAGCCAAGATACTGCGCTATGACCTCGGAAAGCAGCGGGTAGTGCGTGCAGCCGAGCAGAAGCGTGTCAATCCCGCTGCCGAGAAAGCAGCGCAGCTCACGCCTGACCTCCCGCTCGGCAAGCTCGTCGCCGACTCGGAAGTGACCCTGCTCGACCATTTCCGCAAAGTTAGTGCAGCCATGGGTGATTACCGTCAAATCTCCATCAAGCCCGGCGAGGCCCCGCTCATATACTCCGCTGGCTATCGACGGCGGAGTTGCGATAACGCCTATCTTTTTCGCCCTTGTCGCGCGAGCGGCGGCGGCGCAGGCCGCGTCCACCACACCGATAAATGGTGTCTTAAACACGGCACGCAGCGCATCTGCCGCGTTTGTGCTTATCGTTCCGCAGGCAAGCAGTATTGCCTTTACGTCAAAGCTTTCCAGAAACGCCGCACCCTGAAGCGACATTTCGCATATTTCATCCCTGGTGCGTCCGCCGTATGGCATGCGTCGGGAATCTCCGAAGTATATTATATCCTCGCGGGGTAAAATTTCTTCAAGCACCTTCGCGGAGGTCAGTCCGCCGATGCCGCTGTCAAGTACGCCTATTGCGCGATTATCCATGTTCTTAGGCTCTCCTGACTTAAATAAATCCGCGGGCAAAGCCGCCGTGAATTATTGTATGACATTTGACATATGATTTCAAGTGCTAAATCCGTAAAAAAACACAGGCCACGGGCGCAGCCTGATAATTTTATTTACAAAAATACAGTGGAATTTGTGCGGGCATACTGCTATAATGGTAATGTATCCGACAGACGATTGTCAAGGGGGGACGTGAGATGATGAACATTGAACTTACCGATAAGGAATTTCGGCGGCTTTTGGACATGGTATATATAGGCAACTGGATACTCAACTCCACGCGTGAGGACGACCGCTTTGAGGACTATGACCTGTTGCAGGAAAAGCTTTTCGCCCTTTGCACCAAAAACGGTATGCGCTCGCTTGTGCAAAGCTACATGGGCCATTATTTTCCCTCGAAGGCCTACGAGGACGGCGGCATACACGAGGCAATCGCAGATTATGAGGACGCGGTGTTTTTTGATATACTTGCTGAGGAGCTCGCCCGCCGCGACATGACAGTGGAAAATCTCAGTCCTGACGATTTAAGCGAGCTGAGTCTGCGTATCGACGATTATCTCTCCGAATTTGAGAAAAACGGGATTGACAACATATCAATAGACATGCAATAAAATCGAAAAAGCGGCTTTGCCGCTGACGGCTTCTAAATGCGAGGCTTTTCGTATTGATATGCGCATCTGAATAAACGTCTCCGATTTTGATACACTAAGTATAAAAAAACGGAGGCGTTTTTCTATGAATATGACCAATGAGGAATATAACGAATATATCAAAAAGCGTCAGCCTAAGTCACCGCTGGGCAAGGACCTTCTTCTGGCCTTTGTGATAGGCGGGGCCATCTGCTGCGTCGGTCAGGGAATCACCGATATTTACTCGCACTTTGGCCTTATAACGACCGATGCCGGCAGCGCCGCGAGCATCACCATGGTTTTTCTGGGCGCGCTTCTAACGGGCCTTGGCCTCTACGACAATCTCGGCAAGTACGGCGGAGGGGGAACGCTCGTGCCTATAACTGGCTTTGCCAACTCCGTTGTCTCTCCCGCGCTTGAGTTCAAGTCTGAGGGCATTATCACCGGCATGGCCGCGAAGATTTTCACTATTGCCGGCCCCGTAATTGTGTTCGGGATTTCGGCGAGTGTGATATATGGGTTAATTCTGCTGTTGTTTGGGCTGGCTTAAATGCGCCGGTACGAATTTAGTTGAGATTTTCCGTTTTCATTCTTCCGCCGCTGGGAAGTTTCGCCCCCGCGGGGGCGACCTACTTTCCCGACGCGGGGAAAGTAGGCAAAGCCGCGCTCAAGGAGGAAGGGGGATGTGTCCCCCTTCCTCCTTGAGAATTCTCTTTTCCTCTCTCACCAGCGTCACCGTTGGTGCGCTGCCAGTGATGCGTGTCTATGGTGCAAGCATAGCTTGCCGCTGCTGCGGTGTTGTGGCCGGCTCCGTGATGTCCGGGATGGGAGGTGCTCACAAATTTGCCTCACATAAGTTACCGCTTGCACCGAGACACGCTCTCCCGGGGAAATTCAAACAGGGGCCCGCAGGCCCCCTTTGGCCGTCGTGGAGAGGGAGTCCAGAGGGAGGACCCCTTCGGAAGGGTCCTTCCTCTGGGGTGCTTTTTGCTTACTTTTCCCACAAGGGAAAAGTAAGTCGCTCCCGCAGGAGCGAAACTCCCCTGCGCCTGCAATAATAACAAAGGAATTTTCAACTAAAAACGCAAACACCTAAAACTCCCACCCGTCTTTTTCGACAGGCTCGGAAAACCGCAAGGCAGTCTTTCATTTAATTCATCAATATTGCAGCAGCGGCGCGGAGCCGTCGTCACTCTGCTTGGTTATGGAGCGTATTTCCGCGGTGTAGCTGTAGCTCTCATTCGCCTGCACCGTCACGCTGTCGCCAACCTTTTTGCCCAGCAGGACGCAGCCGAGGGGCGATTTGTTGCTTATAAGGCCGCTGAGCGGGTCGCAGCGCACGGTGGTAACCACCTGTACGACCTGTGTTTCGTCGTCCTCGGGGATGTACAGCTCCACCTTATCAAAAAGCCCCACCTCGTCCGCGGCGGAGCGGTCCTCAATCACCCGCGCGGAGGCTATCATACGTTCAAGATAGCGTATGCGGCTTTTGTTGCGGTTCTGAGCCTGCTTGGCGGCCTTGTACTCAAAGTTTTCGCTCAGGTCTCCGAAAGCGCGCGTACGCTTGACCTCCTCTATCAGCTCCGGCATCAGCTTGAGCCGCCGCTCGTCAAGCTCCTCCTGCATCTTCTTTATATCAAGACTTGTAAGTTCGTCATTCATCGCAAATTTACCTCAGAAATATTTATGCCGGAATTATCCGAAGATTATACAAGCAAAACGCTCCTGCGGCCAATGGCGCGCAGAAGCGTTTTCAGTTTTAATAAGCTCCCGCGCCTCGCAGAGTTTGCGGCGCACACGCCGCAAATAAATTCAAATCATTTTTCCGGCGGCGTGTACGTCGGAAAAATTCTTCTCGCGTAGCGACCGTGCGAGCAAAGCGAGTGCGAGGAGCGAAGCGAATCTTTTTCAAACGTGAGGCCCCACGGGCCTCACGTTTGATGTGTCACACCAGCTCAATTACCGCCATCTCCGCGGCATCCCCTCTGCGGGGGCCGATACGGGTTACGCGGGTGTAGCCGCCCTCGCGCTCGGCGTATTTGGGTGCTATCTCGTCAAATACCTTCTTGGCCACGTCCTCACGGGTGATGAAGCTCAGGGCCTGACGGTAGGCGCTCAGGTCTTTCTTCTTTCCTAAGGTTATCATCTTCTCGGCCATAGGTCCGATTTCCTTGGCACGGGTGTAGGTAGTCTCCATCCTGCCGTTGCCCAGAAAATCAGTTACCTGCTGGCGGAGCATGGCCATGCGCTGATCGGTAGTCTTGCCGAGTTTTCTTGTACCAGGCATTTCGGTCTTTCCTCCTTGTAGGATTATAGCCGCCCCGCGCCCAAAGGCGCAGGCACGTTGTAATGTGTGTTTTCCGTTCTCAAGTCCCGCAGCCCCCGCGCCTCACGGCCTCGCAGAGCTTGCGGCGCGCGCGCCGCAAATAAATTCAAATCATTTTTCCGGCGACATGCGCGTCGGAAAAATTCTTCTCGCGAAGCGAGCGTCGCAGTGTTCTTTGCCGCTTCGCGGCAAAGAACCAAGGCGCAGAGCGGAGCGCATCCTTTTCAAACGTGAGGCCCAGAGGGCCTCGCGTTTGAGGCTTTAGCCGTTCTCGTCGCTCGCCAGGGACAGTCCCATCATGGCCAGCTTGTGCTCGACCTCCTCAAGGGACTTGCGGCCCAGGTTGCGGACCTTGATCATTTCGTCTTGAGTCTTGCCAACGAGATCCTCCACCGTGTTGATGTTCGCCCGCTTGAGGCAGTTGAAGCTTCTCACGGACAAATCCAGCTCCTCAATAGTCATCTCAAGCACCTTGTCCCTCTGCGTCTCAACCTGCTCAACCACCGTGGAGCGCGCGGAAATGCTCTCGCTCAGGTCAGTGAAGATGGTAAAGTGGTCGCAGAGTATCTTCGCGCCGAGGGAAAGTGCGTCGCGCGCGGAGATGGTCTTGTCGGTCCACACCTCTATGGTCAGCTTGTCATAGTCCGTCTGATTGCCGACACGGGTGTTTTCCACCGTGTAGTTGACCTTCAGAACGGGTGTGTATATGGAATCGACGGGGATGGTGCCGATAACGGTGCGGGCGGATTTGTTCTTGTCGGAGGCTACGTAGCCTCTGCCATGGCTGAGGTTGAGCTCCATGCTCAGCGAAGCGTCGGGTCCCAGTGTTGCTATGTGGTGGTCGGGGTTGAGAATCTCAACCTCGCCGTCTGCCTTTATATCTCCGGCGCATACCTCGCACTCTCCGGCTGCCTCGATGTACACGGTCTTCGGACCGTCGCAGTGGAGCCTTGCGATGATGCCCTTGATATTCAGGACTATTTCTGTAACATCCTCCTTCACGCCCGGAATCGTGGCAAACTCGTGCTGGATTCCGGCAATCTTGATGGAGGTGACTGCGGTTCCGGGGAGAGAGGAGAGGAGCACTCTGCGCAGGGAATTGCCCAAGGTCGTGCCGTAGCCACGCTCAAGAGGCTCGACGACATACTTACCGTATGAATCGTCGGACGGGGTCTCAATGCACTCTATGCGGGGCTTTTTAATTTCGATCAGATTTGTGAGGGGACCCTCCTTCTAAGTTAGTGT
>CATJWA010000175.1 GCA_949744025.1 uncultured Eubacteriales bacterium | reverse complement strand
TAATCGGCTTCGTAATCTTTATCATTATAGTTCTGGTGCAGTTCATCGTCATCACCAAGGGCGCCGAGCGCGTGTCCGAGGTGGCCGCGCGCTTCACGCTCGACGCCATGCCCGGCAAGCAGATGGCCATCGATGCGGACCTGAGCTCAGGGCTTATAGATGAGCAGGCCGCCAGAGTGCGCCGCGCCAAGATTCAGAAGGAGGCCGACTTCTACGGCGCCATGGACGGCGCCACCAAGATAGTCAAGGGCGACGCGATAATGTCCATCATTATCACGCTGATAAACTTCGTCGGCGGCGTCATAATCGGCATGGTCATGGACGGCGGCGAATTTTTAGAGGTGCTGTCAACCTACTCCATCGCCACGATAGGCGACGGTCTGGTATCCCAGCTTCCGTCGCTGATGATATCAACCGCCACGGGCATGATAGTCACCCGCTCGGTGTCCGAGGGCAGTCTCAACACCGATGTTATCGGTCAGTTCAAGGCCCAGCCCCGCGCAATCATGGCAACGGGCGTGATACTCTATTTCCTCGCGCTTATTCCGCGCACGCCGCACGCAGCTCTTATTGCCGGCGGCACGCTGCTGACTATAGGCGGATTTCTCATTTCCCGCCGTCTGGACGCGGAGCGCAGGCAGGAGGCAGAGGCTGCCGCGGCCCCGCCGGTTCCCACGGAGGCGGAGGCGCCGACTGAGAGCGACTATTACAAGGACATCAATAATGTCTATTCCCTGCTGTCCGTCGAGCCGGTGGAGATGGAGTTCGGCTACAGCCTCATTCCGCTCGTGGACGAGAGCCACGGCGGCAGGCTGATAAGCCGCATAGTAATTTTCCGCCGCCAGTACGCGCAGGACATGGGCTTTGTGTTTCCGTCAATCCGCCTGCACGATTCCTCCGCGCTGGGCACCAACCAGTACGCGATAAGCATAAAGGGCGAGGAGGTTGCCCGCGGCGAGATACTTGTAGACTACTATCTGGCGCTCGAGCCGCCCAACCCGCTGGGCGAGATAGACGGCATCGAGACCATAGAGCCGTCCTACGGCATACCCTCCCGCTGGATACTGCCCGAGAACAAGGAAATGGCGGAGATATACGGCTACAACGTCATAGACCCGCTGTCCGTCATGCTCACGCATCTGGCCGAGACGGTTAAGAAGCACGCCTACGAGCTGCTCAACCGCGCCGAGACGATACGGCTTGTGGAAAACCTCAAGCGCAGCTCACCCGAGCTTGTGGAGGAGGCTGTGCCGGCAATTATCACATATGCCAATCTGGAAAAGCTGCTGCGCAGCCTTTTGCAGGAGGGTGTTCCGATAAAGGACCTTGCCACGATTCTGGAAACTGCCGTGGACGCGACGCTTCAGGGCCGCGATATGGATATGACGATAGAGCAGGTCCGCGGCGCGCTGGCTCGCACCATACCCCGCCGCTTCTGCGAGGACGGGCAGCTTCGAGTGATCACCCTCGACGCCGAGGTGGAAAAGAGAATTATTTCCTCGCTTACCAGAAACGAGCAGGGCGTGTACCTTGCCATGGGTCCGGATTTGATGCAGAGCATAATTTCCCAGATGGCAACCCACCTGAAGAAGTTCGGAGACCTGTCACAGACGCCGGTAATCCTCGTTTCACAGGTCATACGCAGCTATTTCAGCAGGATGATAACGCAGTTTTACCCCAACGTGTATGTGCTGTCCTTCAATGAGATAACCAACAACGTGCAGATTCAGGCTCTCGGCAACATAACGGCCGAGGCCGCGCACACGGAACGGAAGGCGGTGGGGACATGAGCACCGCGACAGCGGGAAGCCGCGTCTATTCCGAGGCTGAGATAGAGAGCATGAGCACCGCCGAGCTGCTTGCCCAGTACAAAGCAACCGGCGACGAGCAGCTTAAATGGCCGCTTGTCATGCGCTATGAGGGGCTTATCAAAAACGCCGCACTTCAGATACGGGGGGTATACAGCAGCTTTGCCCAGGTGGACGACATAGTCAGCGAGGGAATACTCACGCTGCTGAGCTCTATAGACAAGTTTGACCCCGAAAAGGGCATAAAGTTTGAGACGTATGTGGCCAAGCGCATACGCGGCATGGTCATAGACCTTGCGCGAAAGCAGGATTGGCTGCCGCGCAACATACGCCAGCGTGCCAAGGAGATTGACCAGGCCGTGTCCGGCCTTGCCAATGAGCTCGGCCGTTTCCCGACGGACCAGGAGGTTGCCAGACACCTTGGAATCTCCACCGACAAGTACCAGAAGGAGGCCGCCCGTGTCGCGCTGAGCAATACGCTCTCGCTCGACGCACTCATGGACGCGAGGGACATGGATGGCTACCGCTTTGAGCTGACGAGCGAGGACCCGAGCAGTCAGCCGGAGAGCGTGCTGGCCGAGCAGGAGCTGCAGCAGGTGCTGGCGCAGGGAATCGCCGCACTTCAGGAAAATGAGCAGATTGTGCTCTCGCTTTACTATGAAAAAAACCTCCACATGAAGGAGGTGGCCCAGGTAATGGGTGTGAGCGAGCCGCGAATATCCCAAATACACTCCCGGGCGATACAGAAGCTGCGCGAATACATGGTCGCTTATATGACTGGTGTAAGCGCGCAGGGTAAAAAAACAACCAAAAAGCGGAAGAAGGTACAGTAAAAATGTTTAAGGGCTTTTATAACCTGACCTCCGGAATGCTGACGCAGCAGCGCAACCTGAACGTCGTGGCGAACAACCTTACCAATGTCTCCACGGCGGGCTACAAGGAAAGCCGCTATCTGGCCAGCACCTTTGACGACGTGATGTACAACAGCGTCGGCAACAAGAAGAAGGAATACACCGAAATAGGCCGACAGAGCTATATCCGTGCCAACGACGAGATATATATTAGCTATGCCCAGGGCATACCCGAGCCGACCGATATCCCGCTGGACTTTGCCATTTACGGCGAGGGCTTCTTCGCCATACAGGGCGACGGCGGAACCGTGTATACCCGCGCGGGCAGCTTTTCTCTGGACGAGGAGGGATATCTGTGCTTCCCCGGGCAGGGCCGTGTGCTCGACAACATGGGCCAGACAATCTATTTGGGCACCGACAAGATAACCGCTGACGAGCACGGGAACATCTACACTGAGGAGGACAGGAGCTTTCTCGGCCAGCTCGGAGTATATGAGTTTGAGGACGTTGAGCAGCTTGAGTACAACGACGAGGGCATGTTTGTCGGAGGCAACGGCACCGCGAACGACAGCCCAACCGTGTACTGGAAATACCTTGAGCGCTCAAATACCGACATGATTCGCCAGATGACGGCGATGCTCACAAGCCAGCGCTCCCTGCAAAGCGCGGCGCAGGTCACAAAAATGTACGATGAAGTCATGGGACACGCCGCCAGCGACGTGGGACGCATGTAAGCACTTAGCAAGGGGGAAAGAGCATGAACCAATCCTTCTATATCGGCGCCGTCGGAGCTCAGCAGCAGCTTTTGAGGCTGAATATTCACGGCGACAACATTGCCAACGTAAACACCGTCGGCTTCAAGGCCGACCGAGCGCGCTTCATGCCGCTGATGTACCAGAACTACCTCGGCATCGATGAGGAGCAGCTGCCAATGGGCGTGGGCACGCGGGTTATGATGACCTCGACGGACTTTTCCCAGGGCGGAGTCGCCGACAACGGCCGCCTGCTCGACTACATGATTGAAGGAGACGGCTTTTTTGCCCTGGCCAATCTGGAAACGGGCGAGATAAGCTTTACGCGCAACGGCGCGTTCATGATGGCCGAGTACGAGCGCGTGACAGACGAGGTGGGACCCGACGGCCAGACGGTGATGGAGAAGATTTTCTGCCTGTCCGACGGCGAGGGCCGCTTTGTGCTGAGCGAAAACGGCGGACTTATCGAGGTCACAGACCCGACCGAAAAGCTGCCTGTCGGCATATTCGATTACAGCAACTATGACGGTATGCTTCAGATAACCGACACGCGCTATATGCCGGTGGACAAAAACGGCGGGTTGTGGTACGGCTCGGGAACTCTGCGCCAGGGCGTGCTGGAAATGTCAAACACCGACCTGGCCGAGGAGCTGAGCAAGGTCATAGAGTCCCAGCGGGCTTACGGCCTCGCGCTGAAGATGGTACAGACCTCGGACGAGATTGAGGCCACCATAAACGGCCTGCGCAACTGATAGGAGAGACGTGTATGGCAATAAAAAACTAT
>CATJWA010000174.1 GCA_949744025.1 uncultured Eubacteriales bacterium | reverse complement strand
GTATGCGCGGCAGCGTCAGGGCGCTGCTGCGGCGCTCCGGCGCGGAGCTTGAGGAGCTTCCCGAGCCTGGCCGCTGCTGCGGCTGGGGCGGACATATGCGCACCGCCAACCCCGAGCTCTACGACAAAATCGCGGAGAGCCGGGCGGAGGGCAGCGAAAAGCCCTACTACGTTTACTGCGCAAACTGCCGGGAGGGGTTTCTTGAAAAGGGCAAGGACTGCCGCCATGTTTTGGAGGCGCTGTTCGGCGAGTGCGGAGAGGTTTTTGACATTTCCGCCAAGCATCAAAACCACCTGAGAGTGAAAGGAGCGCTGACTATGGACATGCAGGGCAGGACCTTTGTGCCCGAGCGTCACGACTGGGACGATATAAGTCTTGAAATTGGAGCGGCCGTGCGGAGCGAGATGGAGTGTCAGCTCATCTCCGACGAGGACGTAAAAAAGTGCATCCACTCATCGCTTGGCGGAGAGCGCTTCGCGGACGGTCAGGGGCATTTCCTCGCCTGCCTGCACGAGCGCGTGATGAGCTATTGGGTGGAGTATTCGCAGAGCGGAGAGACCTACACGGTCCACAGCGCATACTCTCACCGCATGAAATTCGGCGGGGAGGTGGAGTAATGAGCGGAGAAAAAAGCTGGCGCTGCGCCAAATGCGGCGCGGAGCTTGTGCCCACAAACGTGATATTCCGTTACATGGGCCGCTCCTTCAGCCATGAGGTGCCCGCCTGTCCGGACTGCGGCAGGGTGCTGATAACAAGGGAGCTGGCCAGGGGAAAGATGGCCGAGGTCGAGGCTCTTATGGAGGATAAGTAATGAAAAAACATACAAGCACAAAAAAAGACATAGCCCAGCAGTTCATGCGCGGGCGGAGCTGCGGACAGTGCGTATTCGGCGAATATGCCGGTGAGCTGGGCTTTGACAGGGACGAGACGGACCGCATAGCCGCCTGCTTTGCGGGCGGGATGCTCATGGGCCAGACCTGCGGCGCGGTGACAGGCGGTCTGATGACTATAGGCCTTGCGTTCGAGGACGTGGACGAGGCGCATGACATGGCGCAGGAGTTCACCGGAAAATTTGCCGAGCGCCACGGCTCTTGCCTGTGCGAGAAGCTTCTCGGCTGCAACCTGAGCATACCGGAGGAGAAGGAAAGAGCGGTAGCCGAGGGCAGGCTTGCCGAGCTTTGCCCGGGCCTTGTCGTGTCCGCGATGGAGCTGCTCGACGAGATTCTCAAGGACGTGGACGGGGTGTGATTATGAGCATTTTAAGACCCGGAGGAATTGAACTTACCAGATACGCCATGGAGCGCGCTTCCGCCCGCCGCGGGCAGAGCCTGCTGGACGTTGGCTGCGGCGACGGAACGGCGGCGCAGTGGCTGCAAAGCGAGCTCGGCCTTGAGGTCAGCGCGGTGGACAGGGACGCAGGCAGCGTCGCCAGAGCAAAGGAAAAGGGCGTGGATGCACGGGAGATGGATGCCGCCGCGCTGGACTTCCCCTCCCGCTCGTTCGATATTGTGACGATGGAGTGTGTGCTCTCCGTGCTCGAGCGCCAGGAGGAGGCGCTGCACGAGGCGTATTGCGTATTAAGGCCCGGCGGATATTTGGTAATCAGCGACCTTTACCGGCGCGCTCCGGAGCTTGAGCGCTGGCAGGACGATTATCGCCGCATCCTGGCCACCTTCCGCGCCCCGCGTGACCACGGCGACTGCGAGACAAACGAGCTGCTGCCGCCGTCGCTGAGCCAGGACGGCGCGCTGGTTATGGACGGGGTCTGGAACATCCTTGACGAGCTTGAGCTCGAGCGCGTACTGTTCGAGGACCGGACGGGCGACCTCAAGCAGTTTATGGGTCAGGCCATCATGGACTGCGGCGGCGTGGAGGAATTTTTCCGCGAGCAGGGCTGCGCGTCAGGCTGCTCCTGCAAGGCGAAGGACGCGGGCTATTTTCTGCTCATAGCCCGGAAAAAAGATGCTTGACGCCTACGTTGCGCGCACTCTTGGACTCTCCGGTGCGCTCACGCGCAAGGCGGTAGAGCTCTGGCAGCTTGAGCGCCTGCGTGAAATCGTGTCGTACGCGCGGGAGAACAGCGTCTTTTACCGCGAACGCTTACCGGCGGGGGAAATAAACTCCCTCGCCGGCTTTGCCGCGCTGCCGTTCACCACGCCGGAGGACCTGCGCGCTCGCGGTGCCGAGCTGCTGTGCGTCAGCCCAAACGAGGTTGAGCGCATTGTCACCCTGTACAGCAGCGGCTCCACGGGAAGGCCGAAGCGCGTTTTCTCCACCGCGGCGGACCAGGAGCTGACGGTGGAGTATTTTAAATATGGCATGAGCGCCTACGTTGCTGCCGGAGATTTGGTGCTGAGCGTACTTCCCGGGGAGAGCCCGGGCTCGCTCAACGACCTGCTTCGCCGCGGGCTGGAGAGCATGGGCGCGCGCCTTCTCATTTTCGGCTACCCCGGGGACGGGGACCTGCCGCGCCTGACGGAGACGGTGCTGCGCCGCGGAGTAAGCTCGCTGGTCGGCCCTGTGTCGGCGGTTGCGCGCGCGGCGGAGTATTCCGTCTCGGCGGGACTGGACGGGGCGCTCGCGGGGAGAATAAAAAGCGTGCTTCTCTCGGCCGAGTACGTGCCCGAGCACAGCCGTGAGCTTATCGCGCGCACCTGGCGCTGCCGCGTAAACGAGCAGTACAGCATGACAGAGACGGGCTACACAGGCCCCGTGACCTGCCATGTGCCCGGCGGCTATCACGTCTGGGAGGCGGGGCTTTACTTCGAGATAATCGACCCCGACAGCGGTGAAGCCGTGCCCGAGGGAGAGTACGGCGAGATAGTGGTGACGACGCTTCTGCGCCGCGCGATGCCGCTGATACGCTACCGCACGGGGGACCGCAGCCGCTTCGTGCCCGGCGAGTGCGCCTGCGGCAGCGTGCTGCGCCGTCTTGAACGCGTGAGCGCGCGGACGCAGGCAAAGAAATTCGAGCCGAGGCGGGAACTGCCCGAGGGCTGGACGCCGGAGCCGAAAAAGTCCTGAAAAAGCTATTTACAAGTGTCGAATAATGGTATATAATGGCCTCAGAAAAGAAAAAAGCGGCGCCTGAGCTCAGACGCCGCGCGAAAAAACTGGGAGAAACAGAAAATACCTACATAGGCAGCCACGGGGAGTCTCATCCCCTCCCCGCAGCCTGCGCAGGCGACCTCCCCGCCCACACAACAGGATTAACCTGCACCCAACTTGCATTATACAGGATTTTCCCCTTACACGCAACACTTTTTCCCACACCACATCTCTCTCTCCTGTAAATTGCTTCTTGTGTGAGTCTTTTTTAAGGACGCTGTGTGGCGAGCCAACCAATATTCGTCTGCACAGCGTCTTTTCTGTTTTTCCCCAACGTCGGTCAGCGGGGTGCGAAACCCCGCGCCGGCCGCGGGGGCATAAAAATCGAGCGGGAAGGGGGCCTCGGCTTCATTTTTCCCGCATAGCAAAAGGGAATTGCCGCATATCGGCAATTCCCTTTTGCTTTTTAATGAGCGCCTGCGTCCGGACGTGCTGCCGCGGAAGTCACCACGCGCCGTCCCAGTCGTCCGTCTCGCGCGCCGCGCGGACGTCGAGCTTCATCTCCTCCATGGCGCGCAGCATCGGAGAGATAAACGAGGCTGTTATCTCGTCGCAGGACAAAAACAGCGACGAGGCGCTTGTTCTGTTTTCCAGTGCGCTGATAATGTTTGCTGAGTACACTGCCACGGCGTCGGTGCTCATTCCGTCTATGTCGTAGGACCAGAAGACGAGCCCGTTTTCCTCCGCGGCCCGGGCGCAGTGCTGTGCGTCGTCTCCCAGAGCGGTGACAAGCAGCGTTTTTGTGTGCGCGGCCTCAAAAATGAGCTCGGAGGTCTCCTCATAGTCGGCAAGCGCGTCGTCCGAGCAGAGCACTCCTAACTTAAAGCCCTCTCCGTCGAGCCGCCGGACAAGCTCGGGGTCGGACCTGACCTGCTCGGCGGTCAGGAAGAAGCAGGCCTCCGCGTTTTCAAGGCGCAGCGCGGATAAAATAGTGGAGTCCGGCAGACCAGTGAAGCTGAGGTAAAGCGGGGCCGCGTCGCGGCCTGGCGTCTGCTCCGGGGAGGCGGTGGGCGTCGGTGCGGGCGTGGCCTCCTCGGGCTTCTGCGCGGCCATATAGGCCTCATAGCGCGTCTGCATCGGCAGGTCGGCCGCAAGCATGAACTGCGTGTCCGTCAGCGCGAAGCTGCCGTCCTTTATGCGCAGCACGTCGCCGTATTTTCCGCCGCTGATGTAGCTGCATGCCATGCCGCCGAAAAAGTTGCACACCAGCGTGGCCGGAACGTAGACAGAGCCGTTTCGCATGACGGCACGGTAGCTGTAGCTGTTGTCGCGGTCGTCGTATACGGTGTTGTTCTTCATGTCGAAGAAAAGCTGACTGTCGGAATTGTAGAGCATCGCGGTAGAGGTCTCGGAGAAATAGGAGTAGTATATCTTGAAGTCATAGTCCGTGAAAACCCAGTATGGCACGTAGGTCACGCCGCCGTAGAAATAGGGCATCGAGCTTATTTCCAGCAGCCGGTCGTTTACCGCGATGAAGCATACCTCGCCCCCAGCCAGCGCACCGGGCCCTGACAGGCAGCAGCAAAGCAGGCACGCGCACAGCGTCAATATCACAATTTTTCGCTTCACCGTGCGTCTCTCCTTTCGTCGCGGGTGACTTGATAATTAAAATATAATAGCATAAACTCGAAATGTTTACAAGAGCTGCCCAAAGGAAAAAAGTTCCCGGCGCGCTCTTTTAATTGCCCGTGGGATGTGGTAAAATTCAGCATGACAAAAATGCCTCCGCGCGGGGCGGGAATGAGAGGGTAATTGATTTGAAGGAGCTTATTGAGCTTTTTGTGAGCTTTGCCAGGGTGGGAGTGATGACCTTCGGCGGGGGACTTGCCATGCTGCCGATGCTCCAGCGCGAGATTGTCGAGCTGCGCGGCTGGGCCAGCGAGCAGGAGCTGACGGACTATTACGCCATAGG
>CATJWA010000173.1 GCA_949744025.1 uncultured Eubacteriales bacterium | reverse complement strand
TTCGAAAAGGCTTCGCTTCGCGCCTTTGTTGCTTCCCGCCGCCTTGCGGCGAAAAGCAAGGCGACGCTCGCTACGCGCAAAGTGTTTTTTCTGAGGCGCATGTCCCCAGAAAAAACGGTCTGACTTTATTCGCGGCCTGCACCCCAAGGGCACTTTGTCGCCGCCTGACGGCGGCTCGGGCGCGAGCCGCGAACAGCTCTGCATAAAGAATTTGTAAGCGGCAAAGCCGCTAACAAATTCTAATATCTGCGAGGCTTTTTTGATAATATGACACAACATTGCATCATATTTTAAACATTTTAATCATTTAAACGAATTTGTCAATGTTAATTTCTTCCCCGCGGTCTTCCGCCACCTGTCACACCCCAGTCCGGGCGCAGGGCGAGCAGGGCGTCAATCTGCTCCGCCGTCATCGGGCGCTCGGCGCGCATGACGCGCAGGTTCATCAAAATTTTCGCGTAATACTCCACGCTCTCCATGCGGTGGAGCGCCTGCGTCACGCTGCCGCCCCAGCTCGTAACGCCGTGATACTCCATGAGCGCGGCGTTGTAGTCACGGCAATAGGGCGCCACGCTCTCGGCAAGCTCCGCCGTGCCCGGCAGGGCGTAGGGCACGAGCGGCACCACGCCGAGCTGCACCACCGTCTCCTGCAAAACCGCGCTGTCGAGCGGGATGCCGGCGGAGGCAAAGGTGGTGGCAAGGGGTGGGTGGGCGTGGACCACGGCGGTTATTTCGGGATTTTCCCGGTAAATGCCGAGGTGCATTTTTATCTCCGAGGACGGTTTTAAGGAGCCGGCGCTGCCGCCCTCTATGACGTTTCCGCTTAAATCCATTCTTATGAGCATGTCCTCGCTCATGAAGCCCTTGGACACGCCGCTGGGAGTACACCAGACAGTCCCGTCGGGGAGCCGGGCGCTGATGTTGCCGTCATTGGACACGACCAGCCCCGTCTGGTACAGGCGCTGTCCGGCCTGCACAATCTCGCTTTTGAGACTCATTGGCCCGCCATCCTCTCCACGCGCTTTTCGCAGCGCTCATACAGCGCGCCGAGGTCGCCGCCGACGAGAAATTCCCCGTTTTCGTACAGCACACGGCCGGCCACCATCGTCAGGCGCACATTCTCCTTCGAGCCGCTGTAGACGAGGTTTTTCGCCGTGTCGTTGAGCGGGCGCATGTTGGGGCGGGAAAGGTCTATGACTATCATGTCCGCCTGCTTGCCCTCGGCTATGCAGTCGCAGTCCGTCAGGCCCATGGCCAGCGCGCCGCCGGAGCAGGCCATGCGCAGTATGCCGTCCGCCGGGGCGGCGGAGGCGTCGCCCGTTTTGAGCTTTTGCAGCACGCAGGCAAGGTACATTTCCCGGAACATGTCCAGCGCGTTGTTGCTCGAGGCCCCGTCGGTGCCTATGGCGAGGTTGAGCCCCGCGTCCATGTACCTTTGCAGGGGCATAATTCCGCTGGCAAGCTTCGCGTTCGAGCCCGGGCAGGTTACGGCCCAGAGGCCGCGTTTTTTGAAAATACCGATATCCTCATCGTCCAGCCAGACACAGTGGAAGCCGCCGCCGCCGTAATCGAAAAGGCCGAGGCTCTCCATAAACTGTGTGGGGCTCAGTCCGCCGCGGCGGGCGCGGCACTCGGCTACCTCCTTCTCGGTCTCGGAGTTGTGGGCAAAGCAGGGGGAGCGCGTCTCGCGGCAGAGCTGGGCGGCGGCCTGAAATTCCTCCTCGGAGGTCGTATATTCCGCGTGTATTCCAGGTATGTAGCTTATCAGAGGGCCGGCGTTATTGTACCTTTTGTATTCGTCGGAGATGAGCTGATAGGCCGCGCTGCCGCCGCAGATGCAGGTGCGGAAGCCGCAGTCAAGGTTGGCCTGGACGTAGGGCGCGCGCATATAGTACATGTCAAAGCTGGCGGTTATGCCGCTTGTGAGGTACTCTAATATGCCGAGGGTGGTGAAGTCGTAGATGTCCTCGGGCGTGAGCTTGCCCTCCATGGGAAAGACCCTGTCAAAAAGCCAGGTTTGCAGCGGCAGGCCGTCGGCATACGAGCGCAGGAAGGTCATGGCCGTGTGCGCGTGAGCGTTCTTAAAGCCCGGCATGAGCAGGCCGCCGCGAAGGTCAATCTGCCGCTCAAACTCCGGCATGTCCGCGCGTGGGGGGCCGACGTAGCTTATTTTATCGCCGTCGGTCCAGACCTCGTCGGTGCTTATATCCACGCCGTTGTTCATGCTAAGCACGCGGCCGTTGAAAAATCTTATCATTTCGCCACGCCTCCCATACGCGAAAGCATACGCCGTTTCAAGCGCAACCTCCATCATCTCTCTGAAGCTGTCCTGGCGCTCGGCGGCGGTCAGGGCCTCGCCGGTGAAGATGTGGTCGGATATCGACAGCAGGGACAGGGCGCGCTTACGCAGGTGCATCGCCTCCCAGTAAAGTCCCGCGGTCTCCATCTCCAGCGCGAGCACGCCGAAGCGCCTGTACAGCTCGCCGGCCTTATCGTTGGCGTTGTAGAACATGTCAGCGGTGAACACCTGGCCGACGCGGGCGTTTACGTTCAGCTTCTCCGCCGCGGCGACGGCGGTGCGGAGCATCTCATAGTCTGCCTGCGGCGCTAATATGCCGGGGAAGCCGTACTGCGCGCTGAAATTGGAGTTGGTCGAGGCCGTCATCGCCACTACCAAATCGCGCAGGCGAACATCCTCCGCCACGCCTCCGGCGCTGCCTATGCGGATTATGGCCTCCACGCCGTAAAAGCTGTACAGCTCGTGGGCGTACAGCGTGGCGGAGGGTATGCCCATGCCGCTGCCCATGACGGATACGCGCTTGCCCTTATACACGCCCGTATAGCCGAGCATATTGCGCACCGTGTTGAAAAGCACCGGATTTTCAAGATAGGTTTCGGCCACGGTTTTGGCCCTGAGCGGGTCGCCGGGGAAAAGCACGACCTTCGCTATATTGCTCTCGTCGGCGGCAATGCACGCCGAGGGGGATTCCTTTATTGACATTTTGTTTTCCTCCTTTATGTTATTTGAAAAGCGCCGCAAGGCTCCTTGTGTAAGGCGGCCGGCAGATTCCCTTTTCCGTGATGATTCCGCTTATGAGCTCATGGTTGGTCACGTCGAAGGCGGGGTTGTAGCAGCGAACGCCCTCGGGGGCCATGGGGCGGGAGTACCACAGCGAGCGTATCTCCTCACCGTCGCGCTGCTCAATTTCAATCTGAGCGCCGCTGGGACAGTCAAGGTCTATGGTAGAGGTGGGGCCGAGCACGTAAAACGGTATGCCGTAATGCTTTGCCAGAATAGCCACGCCGGAGGTGCCTATCTTGTTGGCCGTGTCGCCGTTGGCGGCCACGCGGTCGCAGCCGACAAAGCAGAACTGCACCCAGCCGTTTTTCATCACCATCGAGGCCATGTTGTCGCAGATGAGCGTCACGTCCACGCCGGCGTTTTGCAGCTCGTAGCTGGTGAGCCTCGCGCCCTGCAAAAGCGGGCGCGTTTCGTCGGCGAAGGCGCGCAAGGGTATTCCCCGCTCCGCGCCGAGTATCAGCGGGCCTATGGCCGTGCCGTAGCGCGAGGTGGCCATGGGGCCGGCGTTGCAGTGGGTGAGCACGCCGTCGCCGGGGTTTAAAAGCGACAGGCCGTGCTCGCTTATGCTCCGGCACATGGCTATGTCCTCGTCCAGTATGGCCTGCGCCTCGGCAAGCAGACGCGCCTCCAGCGCGGCCGCGGAAAGCTCCGCGCCCTGACGGACAGCGCTCTCCATCCTCCGCAGGGCCCAGCTTAAATTCACCGCCGTGGGCCGCGAGGAGTTGAGATAGGCCGACTTTTCAAAAAACTCACGCTCAAATTCTGCGCAGTTTTCCTTGGACATACCGCGCGAGAGCACGTACATGGCAAAGCCCGCGAAGATGCCTATGGCCGGCGCGCCGCGCACGCGCAGGCTCTTTATCGCCTCGTACATCTCCCCGGCCGTTGACAGCTCTATGTACCGCGCCTCCCCCGGCAGGAGGCTCTGGTCGAGTATTACAAGCCTGTCGCCGTCGGGGCTTAAGCGGATATGGTCTATCTGCTGCATAGTAAGGCTCCTCCTTTAATATTTCTCCCAATGAACCTTGCCGGCGTCATAGCGGTCCTCAAAGGGCTTTTCGCCGAGCTTGTAGCCCAGGGCGATAACCGCGTAGGGCACAATATGCTCCGGCAGGCTGAACAGCTCGCGCATGTACTGCACACGCCCCTCGTGCGGCCAGGCCGCGAGCCAGACCGCGCCGAGGCTGTCATGCTCGGCCTGAAGAAGTATGGTCTGGCACACCGCGCCCATGTCGCAGCTCCACAGAGGGTAGCCCTGCACAGCGCGCTCAAGATTGGCCAGCACCACGATAAGCTGCGGCGCGTTTTTCGCGCACACGGCGTATTCGCTCATTTGCGAAACGGCCCGGCGCGTCTGCTCGTCCGTGACGACAAGGAACTCCCAGTCCTGCGCGTTGCGCCCCGTGGGCGACTGCATCGCCGCGCGCAGGAGCCGCTCCGTCTTTTCCGGCTCTACGCCGCGCGCCTGAAACCGGCGAGTTGACCTGCGGCGCATTATCTCGTCCATGCCCGCACCTCCCATAATTGTAATTTTTTCTACACCTATAATACCACAAAAGCGCTTGGGAGCAAAGAAAAATTTCTTTGCTCCCAAGCGCGGCGCGGCTGGTGAGGGGCGGCCGGCGGCTCAAAGGAAACTGTTCAAGCCGCATCATGCACGCATCATCAAAGCCATCCGTGAGAACGGAAGGATAGCCGAGCGGCATATATAAGAACAGCAGGGGGCAGTCAAAGCAGCCGCCTCCTGCCGTCCTTTTCGTTATCTGCTTTGTTTCTCTCTCGCCTTTCTTCTCCTCTCGGAAAAATTCCACAGTGCCGTCGCCTGGGGCGACAGGGGCTTATTCCGCACCCGTACAAGCCCTACGTCCATGTAAAGCTCCTCAACAAGCGGGATATATACAACCTCCCTGTTAGGGAACAGCCGCGCACTCACCTGACGGAACAGCGCCACGGCCCGGTCCTGCTCAACGAAGTCCACAAGGCTTGCCTCCCGCGTTCTGGTGGCAAGTATTTTCGGCTCCACTCCGTGAGACCTGCAAAAGTCTATGTCGTGCTGATAAACACCCGTCTCGGGAGCTAAAAATACAAAGGTCTCGTCGGCAACTTCCCTTATCGACACAGACTCCCTGCCCGCAAGACGGTGCTTTGTTGACACCAGTACGCCGGCGGGACTTTTCTTTATCGAGGAAACCTCCACCCGCCGCAGATTGAGAAAGGACAGCCCGCCTATTGCCAGCTCACACTCGCCGTCCTCCAGCGCTTTTATTATATAGCCTCCGTGGCAGTCCTTCAGCGAAATGGTTATGTCGCCGCGCTCCTTTGCAAACTCGGACAGAAAATCTCCTATTCTGAAATCGCTCTGGTTCGGTATTGAGTAAATCCGCAGAGAGGATGCCTCAGGCCCCGCCGGTATTTTTACAATTTCCTCATATTCATCTAAAATCTTTCGCGCCCGCGGCAGCGCGGCCCTGCCGAACGCCGTCAGCCTGACTCCCTTGGGCAGACGTTCAAAAAGCGGCATGTCCCATTCAAGCTCAAGCGTATGGATATGCTTTGAAACAGTTGTGGCGGAGGTGAACAGCTTGTCCGCCGCGTCGTAATATGAGCTGCTCTCCGCGGCAACCACAAAGGTTTTTATCTTATTTATATCCATTGCAGGCGCCCCTTCCCGAAAAAAATTCAGTCTCTCCTTCCATTTTGCCATACAAATAACAATAGAGTAAATCGCCGTATTTGTCAAAGCAAAAAAATGGCTACGTATATACCCTGCCGCAGCGGTCCCGCCGCGCGCTCCGGCATTGCGCAAGCCGGGCGCGTACCCTGAACGCCTTGAAAATACAGGCTTTTTATGAACTCGCCCGTATTTTGGACGGCAAAAACATTCCCCCGGGGTTGCGCATTTGGCAACGGCTGTCCCAAATCAGAAATACAAAAAACGGGGGAAATGAAATATTATGAGTACTAATTCCATGGAAACTTATCCATTGTGCGCGGCGCCCGCCTTCGGCCGCAGGCAGGGCGCCCGGCATTCAAAACGGAGGTGCAGTAAATTGGGAAAAACCCTAAGCTTCATTGATACCACAACCCGCGACGGCTCGCAGAGCAACTGGGCGGCAGGCATGCCGGTAGGAATGATGGAGGTTCTCCTGCCTGAAATAGACAAATCCGGCTTCAGCGCGATATGCAGCCCCATAATGCAGCTTCAGTTCAAGAAGATTGTAAGGGACCTGAAGGAAGACCCCTGGGCGATGGTGCGCATGTTCGGCGAAAAAGCGCCGAACACCAAAAAGGGCTGTATGCTTCAGCCGTCTCTCTGGCCCTTCGATGTTGTAAACTACAACCGCGAGGCCGTGGAGCTTTTCATGAGAAAGCTTGTGGAATACGGCGCGCTGCAGCGTGTGCAGATAAGCGGCGACGTGATGGGACACAAGCACTACGACACCTTTGTCCCCTTCTGCAAAAGCCTCGGCCTCGAGGTGGCTTTCGCGCTGGCCTACTACACAGCGCCGAGGTACAGTGACGAGCACTTTGCGGAAAAGACAAAGATGTTTGTCGATTACGGCGCGGACGTAATCTATCTCAAGGACGCCGGCGGGCTTTTGGACGTTGAGAATGTTCGCAGGGTATTCAGGATAATGCTCGAGAACAACAACGGCCTGCCCAACGAGATACACGGCCACTGCACCACGGGTCTTGCGGACGCCTGCTATGTCGAGGCAATGAAGCTTGGCTGCGACACCTTCCACGTCGCGCTGCCGCCGCTGTCCGACGGCACCGCGCAGCCGTCCGTGTTCAACGTGGTCGAAAACGCAAGGGCCCTCGGCTTCGACGTTAATCTTGATATCGACCGCCTCAAGTACGCTTCAAAAAAGCTCTACGCCATGGCTAAGGAAGCCGGAATGCCCACCTTCGGCCCGACGCGCTACAACGTCGCGCAGTACATCCACCGCGTCCCCGGCGGCGTCATCTCCAACATGACGCACCAGCTCAGGGAGCTGCACATTGAGGACAGGGTTTCCGAGGTTGAGGACGAGTGCGTGCGCATCTGCGCGGAGACGGGCGAGCCCATAATGATAACGCCCTATTCCCAGTTCGTCTGCACGCAGGCAGCCATAAACGTGGCGCTGGGCGAGCGCTACAAGGTGGTTATCGACGAGTTTATTCAGTTCGCAATGGGCAATTACAGCGAGGACTCCGGTTATCTCGATATGGACCCGAACCTCAGGGACTATTTCCTCAGCCTGCCCCGGGCAAAGGAAATCGAGGCGCGCACAAGGGCTCAGGAGGCGGCTCAGGAAATGCCGTTGGCCGAGTTCAGAAAGCAGTTCGGCGACAATCTCTCCGACGAGGAATTCCTCCTGCGCTACATAATGAACGGCACAAAGGAAATCGACGTCATGCGCGAGGCCACCCGCGAAAGGCCCTGGCGCAGCTTCAGCGGCGTGGATATGCCCATACTCGAGCTCATAAGCGAGCTGGACAGGCTGCCGGGCGTAACCACCGTTCAGGTCGGAGCCCCCGGCAGGTCCGTCACGCTCAGGAGAAGTAAAAAGTAATTGGAGGAGTTGTAAAAATGAAGAATATTTTCGGAATCTTCAGCAGCGAGGACGTGGAATGCCTCAAGGCTCTGATTGAGAAGCTTGAGCAGTCCTCCTTTGACTACATGAAGCTTGAAAATGACGGAGCAAGCATAGTAATCGGCAAAAACGGCGCGCTTGAGGCTGGGACGGCGCCCGTTCCCGCCGCGGCTCCCTCTGCGGCGCCTGTGCCTGCTCCGGCGCCCGAACCCGAAACGGAGACTCAGCCGGAGCCCGCCGAGGTCAGGGCCGCAGTCCCTGCCGCTCCTGACGAGGGTCTGGTCTATCTCAAAAGCCCCAGCTATGGTCTTTTCTATGCCCAGCCCGAGCCGGGCGCTCCCGCTTACGTGAATGTCGGTGACCACGTTCGGGCCGGCGACACGGTCTGCCTGATTGAGATTATGAAAACCTACACGGCCATGACAAGCAACGTCTCCGGCACCGTCGTTGAAATACTCGTAAATAATCAGGATGCTGTCGAGCCGGAGCAGCCGTTGTTTGCCATCAGGGCCGACTGAGCGCGGGGGACGGTGTAAGCATGGGCATTTCACGCATTCTTGTCGCCAACAGAGGCGAGATCGCAGTGCGCATAATACGAAGCTGCAGGGTGCTCGGCATTGAAACCGTGCTGGCAGTCTCCGACGCGGACAGAGACTCCAAGGCCGCCGAACTTGCCGACAGCACGGTTGTCATAGGCCCGCCGCCGGCCTCGACCTATCTGAATATTGAAAGGCTCGTCCGGGCCGCGAAGGAAAGCGGAGCGCAGGCCGTACACCCGGGCTATGGGTTTCTGTCTGAAAATCCGGAATTTGCGCGATCCTGCGAGGAAAACGGCCTGATATTTGTCGGCCCGAAATCCGAGCACATAGAGAAAATGGGCAACAAGCTCGTTGCAAGGGCCATTGCCAGGGACTGCGGCGTTCCCGTTTTGCCGGGCTCGGAAAAGGTCTCCGGCTTCGAGGAGGTGCTCGGCGTTGTGGACAGCATCGGGTATCCGATAATGCTCAAGGCCGCCTCCGGAGGCGGCGGCCGGGGCATGAAGGTCATCCGCGAATCGGACAGGGAGCGGCTGAGAACAATTTTCGACGAGGCCTGCGCCGAGGCTGCCGCCGCCTTTGCCGACGGCACCATGTATGTAGAGAAGTTCATCCCCAACGCACGGCACATAGAAGTACAGATACTCGGGGACAGCCACGGAAACGTAGTTCATCTCGGGGAGCGCGACTGCTCAACCCAGCGCCGCAACCAGAAGCTCATCGAGGAGGCCGGTGCGCCGAATATAAGCGAGGAGCTCCGCGGGCGGCTGCGCTCCTGCGCGGTGAAGCTGGCGAAGAACATCGGCTATGAGAGCGCAGGCACCTGTGAGTTCATATACGACCAGGACGAGGACAGGTTCTATTTCCTTGAGATGAACACGCGCATTCAGGTTGAGCATCCCGTGACCGAGATGGTCAGCGGCGTGGACATAGTCATTGAGCAGCTCAATATCGCCGCAGGCGGAGCCCTGCCCTTCACGCAGGAGGACATACGGCTGCGCGGTCACGCCATTGAGTGCCGCATAAACGCCGAGGACCCGTTCAGCGGCTTCGCCCCCTCCCCCGGCGTCATCACCTGCTGGGACATCCCCCAGGGCCCCGGCATAAGAGTGGATACTCACTGCCGCGCCGGCTACAAGGTCCCGTTTTTTTACGATTCGCTCATCGGCAAGCTCATCGTCCATGCCGACACGCGCGAGCAGTGCATCCGTAAAATGCTGGCCGCTCTCGACGAATTCCGTATCGAGGGGATAAAAAGCACCATCCCCTTCCAGAAAAAGGTGCTGAGTCTGCCCGATTTCCGCGAGGGCAGAGTGACAACACATATTTTGGAGCAGATAAAGTAAAGCTCCGGAAACGGCCCTGCAATCTGAACACTGTATCCATCCTAAAATTTTAAAGATTGGAGACAAAGTTGTATGGTACCGATTATTATTGCGATAGTATACTTCGGCTTTTTCAGCATTTTCTTTGGGCTCATGGCCCGCAAAAAGGAAAAGCTGTCCGCCGGGACCGGCGACGGCGCAGACTTCTTCACCGCACAGGGCCAGTTAGGCTGGTTCGCCGTCATGACAGCCTTCCTGCTCGCCCCACTCGGAGGCGGTCACACCACCTCGCTTTACGAGTCGCAGTCCGGCATGGGAGTTGCGGTTGTCTGGTGGGGAATACTCATAGGCGGAATTTTCGTCCCCATATTCATGCTCTGGTTCGCCCCGATGTTCCGCAAGCTCAAGGTAGTCACCTTCCCGCAGGCCCTCGATAAAATCTTCGGGCCGAACATCAAAATTTTCAACGCCTCCGTCGCGCCGGCAGCCTGGATGGCCATAGCGATAAGCGAGCTTCTCGGCACAGCCACCGCGGTCTACGCTCTGTGCGGCGGGCGCATAGGCTTCGCCCCCGGCTGCGTTCTCATCGCCGCGGCTCTCATGCTCGTCTACATTCTCCTCGGAGGCATGCTACAGGCGTCCTACATGTCCATAATAAACGCAATCTTCCTGATAGTGGGCAGCTACGTAGCCGTCGTCTACGTCGGATTGAAGCTTGACGGGGGCTATCAGAGCGTCGTCGCCTCCTACGCCGCGCAGGGCCTCGAGTGGCACACGGACATGTTTCATCTCACGCCCGCCGTGCTCATGAACTGCGCGCTTCCCGCGGTAATCCTCCATGTATTCGCCGTGTCCAGTGAGCACATGATGTATCAGCCCATGATAGCGGCAAAGAGCAACCGCGAAATCCGCAAGGGCGCGCTTATTGCAGGCGTTCTCAATACCGCGTGCTGCATTCCCTTCGTCGTGCTCGGCGTCACCGCCACCTCCATTGCCGCCATTGCGGAGAAGGCGCCCATACTTTCGGTGCCGGAGCTGGCCCTCACCCTCATGCCTGACGTGCTCATCGGCGTTCTCATGGTGGCGCTGCTGTGCGCGCTGCTCTCCACCGGCTCGGGCCTTATCCTGTCCACCTCCCATGTTGTGGCCGACGACATCATCTGCCCCATCATCGGAAAGAAACCCGGCGACAGGGGCTATAAGGCCATCAGCCGCGTACTGATAGTCGTGTTCACCGTCGTGGCAACCATTCCCGCTCTGCGTGTGGAAAGCCTGATTATCACACTGTTCTTCTGGAGCTTTTCGCTGAGTATGCCCATATTTGTCAACTACTTCATCGGCATGGTGTGGAAGGTAAACAGAACTGCCGCCTGGATAAACCTCATTGCCTCCACCGCCGTCAACTTCTGGTGGACCTTCGCCTGCCCGTCCTGGGCCGGAATATTCAGCCTGTCTTTCTGGCCGGTGGCCTTTACAACCGTTGTTCTCGGCGTAGTGCTCAATCTTATCATGCCCGGCGAGAAAAGTATGCTCACGCAGATAAAAGAGCAGAAAAGCTCCGCCGGAGCCTGAAGTGCTTTAAGGAGGTAAAAACGATGAATTGGGTTGTAAGCACCATTGTCTGCTCGCTGGCAATTTCGTTCGGACTCAATCTTATAGTACATCTTGTCTTTAAGCTCACGGGCGGGGCCAAAGACGACGACGAATAATCGGGGAGGAAAAGCAATGCAGTCTGTAGATATTTTTGTAGCCGCTTACCTTGTTGCGCTCATGGCAATTCTCGCGGTAGGAGCGGTATTTGCCAAGCTTCGAAGCGCAAAGCGCGATAATCAGAATCAGAAATAATATTTACCCCCATGCCTCCTGTTGACAACAGCAGGAGGCATTTATATAATCGGCTTATACCTGAAATTAAGAGTAAAGGAGCGTATGAAAATATGATAAGCCTTCGGGAAATGCTCACTGCACGCAGGAGCGCGCTTATAATTGTCGATGTTCAGAACGAATTCTGCCACCCTGAAGGGTCCTTCGCGAAAAAGGGTCTCGATGTCAGCGCGGTCACGGGAATAATACCCAAGCTCCAGTATCTTATCGATGCCGCGCACGCGGCAAAGCGCCCCGTCATCTTTATCCGGAATGTGGAGGATAAGAGCACCGATGCCGAGGCCTGGGTAATGCGCCCCGACGGGGACGAGAACACCCCCAACGAGAATGTCACCCGCCGCGGTACATGGGGCGCGGAAATATACCGGCTCAAGCCCGACGAGCGCGACATAGTCATAGAAAAGCACCGCTTCAGCGCTTTCCACAACACCCGCCTGGACACCGTCCTGCGTTCTCTCGGCATCCAGACCGTCGTCATAACAGGGCTGAGCACAAATGTGTGCGTGATGAATACGGCCTTCAGCGCCGTCATGTACGGTTATCACGTTGTTCTGGCGCAGGACGCCTGCGCCGCGTGGTCCAAGCCGGCCCACGACTTTGCCTTAAACAACATTAAGCTCTTTGCAGGCAAGGTTGCAGAAGCCAAAGACATAGCGTCCTGCTGGGAGGTATAAGGTCCCCGCGCCACGCCATTTCGGGGGGGGCCGCGCGGGAATATGGGACCCTTTGCAGCAGCAGGGAAAAGCGCCGCAAAGGATTAGCGCTGTACTGGCGGTCAATGGCGACGCACTCACGCCGCAAATTGTACCAGTGTATGCAAAGGCCTCATAGCCAGCTGCGTAAGGCCTGCGCCCGGGTCCTGTTTGGGGTCAGATTCCGGGGCAAGATGTCTGTATAATTTAAAATCTTTTCAATTTGGCTTTCCTTTGCCAGTTTGTCAATTAACTCAAAATCCAGTTTTTCCGAACCTGCCATAGGAATCATCAATTTTCGAACCTCACCAGGCTCAAAGGTTAACACGCCTCCGCCATAACTGCGTCCTAATATTTCACATAAAGCCACTGTAAAAGAATTCAGAAATGCAGCAGCTACTGCCCGTCCGTCAACTTGCTCTCTGAATCGAATTTTATGCAAAGTATCTGTATTATGCGCATTGGTATTATTGAAAACAATTCGATGATATATTTGTCAACCGATTAGGATGAAGGCTTTTGACGATACTGTTCGTCAAAATTCTGAGAACGAACGAATGGAGGATTTCCTAAAACAACATCGAAAAAACACTTATTTTGGATTTCCTTTGAGTAAAAAGTTAAAAAATCTTCATTAACAACGGCCGATCCGTGTGTCCTGGTTTTTTCGGCTTCTACAGGATCAAGTTCAACTCCAATAATGTTCTTGGGACTACCGCCGTTAGCAACAATACTTCGAATAAAGCTTCCATCTCCGCAGCTCGTCTCAAGAATGTTATCATCAGTACGGCGAATAGCCCATTGCACAATAAAATCCGCAATGGGCATCGGAGTGTAATAGCCGCCTCTTAATTTGTCATAACCTAATATTTTTTTCACGCTACACCTACTCACCCATTGTTATTGTATATATGGAGTATGTGTATGAAAGCATAAATATGGACTTTAGTCAGGTTAAACTATCTCGAATGCGGCGGCAAGCCTTTATATCGGGGCAAATATATTTCTTCTATTCTCCTTGCGAATTTTTCCAAACGCAAATCTGAATCTGCTGCCGGATAAGTTAAGTCAATCTCTCCCGTATCCGTGTCCCATACCACTAACGCAATGGATTCCGCTTTATGATTTTCTCCAAGAACGCTATCACGCACGTTCATACGTTCAAGAGTCCTGATAATGTCTGTGGCCTGATTTGTATGCAGAGCAGGTTTGGTATAACGACCAAAAAGACTGCCAGAGCAAGCGGGAATCTGATATGAACCGTCGATGCCTCGGCAGCCAAACCGTTAGCCACCACGGGCTCAATTACTGTCTTTGTGAAATCCATGCCTTGTTTTTTATCAAAACAGTTTGACTTTTTGCACAGATCCAGCAAAAACGTACAATAGACAAAAGACCCTCTGATGTAGGAAAACAGGACTACAACAGAAGGTTATTTACAAGAACGTCCTTGGCAAAACGCAGGCTGATGTCAAGGACAAGCTCAAGGCCGCTATTGAGGAAATCAGCAGCTTAGGTGTAATGGCTGGTCGGTACAGCGTCAGTCAGCGGTTGGAACGTATACGCTTCCATGATTTACGGCACCCATTCTCGGTGTTGGCGCGGCAAAACGCCGTGGACCGCTTCCTCTCCGGCGCTGTCCGGTGATTTCCCCTCCGCGCTCCCGTATGGGTCACGGCTTGGGTCAAGGTCCCAAATACACAAAAAGAAACAGGCTTGAAACCAAGGTTTCAAGCCTGTTTCTGGCACGCCCTAAGG
>CATJWA010000172.1 GCA_949744025.1 uncultured Eubacteriales bacterium | reverse complement strand
TCCAAATTCGGCTACAGAATCCACCCGATTTTCCAGACTCAGAAATATCACAGCGGTGTTGACATAGCCGCAAACAGCGGAGCGACGGTTTCCGCCGCGGCGGGCGGCACGGTGACGATAGCCGAGTACAGCAGCTCCTACGGCAATTATGTTGTTATATACCACTCTGACGGCACCACGACGCTGTATGCGCATATGAGCAGCATTGCCGTCAGCGCGGGGCAGACCATCAGCAAGGGAGACACAGTGGGCTATGTCGGCTCCACGGGCAACTCCACAGGCCCGCACCTGCACTTTGAGGTGCGCGTAAACGGTTCATGTGTGGACCCGCTGCAATACTTCAGCCTGAGCTTCAGCTATGCTTCCGACGCCTGACGGCGGAAAAAAGCATGACCGGACAGCTTATGTCCGGTCATGCTGTACTAATTTCCGGAAGTTTTGGCATACTGATAGACAGAGAAAAAATGTGGCCGCGGGCCGCTTTTTTCATGGCACTTTCTCGTGGTGGTGAAAAGATGAAAAAAAGATATTCGCTTCTGACGCTGACGCTCACAGCCGCGTGCGCCGCGCTTGCAACGCTGCTTGCGGTATTCACGATTGGCTTTTTCCGCTTCGGCGGGAGCGAGGGCATGGCGTTTTTGGGGAAGCTTGACCTTATGCGACGTCTCGCGGAAGCGGAATATGTCGGGCAGACGGACTTGGAGGCAGTGACAGACAATGCCTGCCGCGGAGCCATAGCCGCGCTGGACGACCGCTGGAGCTATTACATGACGGCGGAGGAATACACGGAATATCAGCAGCGCGCGTCGAACGTTTCCAGCGGAATAGGAGTTACGGTGACTGCGCGCGAGGAGGGCGGCTTTGTGATTGTCACGGTCGCAAACGGCTCGCCGGCAGAGGCAGCGGGGATTGAGCCGGGGCAGGTGATAGTCTCGCTCGAAGGGCAGGACGTCACGGCGATGGACACCTCGCAGCTGCGTGAGCTCATAATGTCGCAGACCGGCAGCTTTGAGCTCGGGCTGCTGGATGCCGGCGGCGGGGCGCTGAGCGTGACGGTGCACACGGACACCTTTTACTCAAGCCCTGTGAGCTTTGAAATGCTCGAGGGAGATATAGGCTATATCCGCATTGCCAATTTTGAGGAGGGTGCGGCAGAGAACGCCGTCTCAGCCATTGAGACGCTTCAGGAGCAGGGAATGCGCTCATTGGTATTCGATGTGCGCTCCAACCCCGGAGGACGCCTGAGCGAGCTTATAGACCTTCTGGACATCCTTTTGCCGGAGGGCGATGTTTTCATCAGCGTTGAGCGCGGCGGCGAGGAGGAGATTTACACCTCGGACGCCGAGTGCATAGAGCTGCCGATGGCGGTGCTGATAAATGAGAACACCTATTCCGCCGCGGAATTTTTCGCCGCAGCGCTCAGCGAGTACGACAGGGCCGTAATTGTAGGCGCGCCGAGCACTGGAAAGGGACGCAGTCAGGTTACCTTTGAGCTGTCGGACGGCAGCGCGGTGCATCTGTCCACACGCCGCTACCTAACGCCGAACCGCGTGGACCTGTCCGAGCAGGGGGGCTTGACGCCGGACATAGTCGTGGAGCAGGGCATGGAGGGCGACGCGCAGCTTGACGCGGCGGTGAAATATCTGTCTTGACAGGGAAAGCGATTGCCTTTATAATAAAGTTTTAGAAAGCGGCATAGCCGCTTTCTTGATTTGTTTACGAAAATCTGTAAAAAATTAACTTATATCGAAGGGTGACAAGCACATGGCGAATGAAAGCAGATACAAGATGAGTCAGGAGCGCCTTGACAAGCTCAAGGAGGAGCTGGAATATCTCCAGACCGTAAGGGAAAAGGAGGTTGCCGAGCTGATAAAGGAGGCGCGCAGCTTCGGTGACCTGTCGGAGAACAGCGAGTACGACGAGGCAAAGACCGAGCAGGGCAAGCTGTACTCAAAGATAGCGGAGATACAGTCTCTTATCGAGAATGCGGAAATTGTGGAGATGACGGCCGTGGCCGGCACCGTGGGCCATGGCAGCCATGTTAAGGTGCGCGATATCGAGGAGGACTGCGTCGATGAGTACCAGATAGTCGGCTCGCAGGAGGCTGACCCGATGGACGGGAAGATATCCAGCGACAGCCCCTTCGGCCGCGGGCTGCTGGGCCACTGCATAGGCGAGACCGTCACGGTGGAGTCACCGTCAGGACCCATTTCCTTTGAGATACTGGAAGTCAACTGATTAAATAAATACAGGGAGAAGAACGAATGAGTGAGGAGATAAGAAGCGAGCAGAACGCGCAGGAGGAAAACCTGTCTGAAATTTTGCAGGTGCGCCGCGATAAGCTCAAGGCTCTTCAGGACGAGGGACGCGACCCGTTCCGGCAGACGAAGTTTGCGCGCAGCGCATGGACGAGCGAGATAAGGGAAAACTATGATTCCTTCGACGGCAAAACCGTGTCCGTGGCCGGGCGCATTATGTCCAAGCGCGGCATGGGAAAGGCCATCTTCTGCCACATAAAGGACGACAGGGGACAGCTCCAGCTTTACATCCGCGCCGACGCGGTGAGCGCGCAGGAGTTTGCTGATTTCAGAAAATACGATATCGGCGATATAATCGGAGTATCCGGCTATGTTTTCCGTACCAAAACCGGCGAGGACAGTGTCCACGTTCAGTCCGTGACGCTGCTGTGCAAGTCACTGCGTCCGCTGCCGGAGAAGTTCCACGGCATGACCAACACGGAGCTGAAATACCGCCAGCGCTATGTTGACCTCATAATGAGCGACGAGAGCCGCCGCAATTTTGAGATACGTTCCGCTTTTGTCAGCTTTGTGCGCCGTTTCCTTGAAAAGCGCGGTTACATGGAGGTCGAGACTCCGGTGCTCAACACCATCTCCGGCGGCGCGGCGGCGCGTCCGTTCATAACCCACCACAACACGCTGGATATGGACATGTACCTGCGTATAGCCACGGAGCTGAACCTCAAGCGCCTCATAGTCGGCGGAATTGAGCGCGTGTACGAGATAGGCCGCATTTTCCGCAACGAGGGTATGGACACGCGCCACAACCCTGAGTTCACCACCGTGGAGCTGTACGAGGCATACGCCGATTTCAACGACATGATGGACCTGTTTGAGGACCTGCTCTCCTCCGCGGCGATGGAGATTCTGGGTACGTATGACATACACTGGCAGGGTCAGGACATAAGCCTTGCGCCGGGCTTTCGCCGCATGACCATGGCCGAGGCGGTGAAGGAGTATTTAGGCGTGGACTTCATGGCCATAGATTCCGACGCCGAGGCCGTGGCCGCTGCAAAGGCCGTGGGCGTGGATATGGACGGCGTGGAGCCTACCTGGGGCCGCGCGCTGTATGAGTGCTACGACCAGAAGGTGGAGGAGCAGATGATTCAGCCCACCTTCATTACCATGCACCCCGTGGACGTGTCGCCGCTGGCAAAGCGCAGCCCGAGCGACCCGCGCCTTACCGAGCGGTTTGAGCTGTTTATCTGCCGCAGCGAGATGGGCAACGCTTTCTCTGAGCTCAATGACCCGATTGACCAGAAGCAGCGTTTTGCCAAGCAGATGGAGCTGCGCGAGAAGGGGGACGAGGAGGCCGAGATGATGGATACCGACTTCATAAACGCCCTTGAGTACGGTATGCCGCCCACGGGAGGGCTCGGCATAGGCATTGACCGCTGTGTGATGATGCTCACCGGCTGTGACTCAATCCGTGACGTGATATTGTTCCCGACGATGAAGCCGCTGGATTAAGAAGCTTATTAAAGAATTTAAGCGCCCCGCTTTTGCGGGGCGCTTTGCCTGCTTTATCGGCAGCGGGGGTGCAAGCCGATGTCTTGTCCACAGACACGGGACTTATACACAGGGGAATTTTGACAAAATTTACGCAAAACAGTTGCGTAGACAGCACCTTAACTGATATGATGAAGAAAAGGGGGGGGGACGATATGCGCGAACAGGATTTGGAGCTGCTCAGGATGCGGCTCGGAGAGATAAAGTCCATGGGCTGGATAAAAAACCGGAGACCGGGCAATGTCGGCGGCGTGGGAAATACACTCGAGGACCTTTTGAATGTGGAGGAAAACAACCGGCAGCTTCCGGATTTCGGTACATGGGAGCTGAAAAGCCAGCGCTCAAGAACCGACGCGCTTCTCACGCTGTTCCACAGCGAGCCGGAGCCAAGAGAGGCTGGCATTGTACCACGTATACTTCTGCCGTGGTACGGCTGGCCGCACAGGCAGGCGGGTAAACGCTACCCGCCGAACGAGCGCAGCTTCCGCCAGACCATAAATACCCTTGCTTACAGCGACAGGGGCTTCACGGTGGACGTGGACTACGATGAACAGTGCGTTTTTGCCGAATTTAACTGGATGGCGGTTGACGCCCGCCACTCGCGCTGGCTCGAGGGAGTGATAGCCGCCGCCGGTAAAGGAGATATAGAACCCCAGCCTTGCTGGAGCTTTGGGTGCATAGAAGAAAAACTCAGAACAAAGCTGCGCAACCTGATGTACATCAGAGCAGAGACAAAGCAAAGGGGAGGGGCAGAATATTTTAAGTACAATGAGCTTGAGGCATATGTTGACCCGACGCTTGAGAATTTCCTTGAGCTTTTGGAGTGCGGGAAGATATTCGTGGACTTTGATGCCCGCACCGGACACAATCACGGCACAAAGTTCCGCATAGAGCGGGGGGCGGTAACTGATTTGTACGAAGGGCACATAAGAGTATAGAGTATGGCGGCGCGGATTTTTCCCGCGCCGTTATATTTACGGCTTTTTTGTCCGTTCCTGTGATTGCTGGCAGCTTTCAGTGAAACGTTTCTGGGCGAAATCGAAAAATTCACGGTTTATTTCAAAGCCTATGCAGCGCCGGCCCAGCCGCCGGCATACAATCCATGTGGTTCCGGTGCCGAGAAATGGGTCAAGCACGGTGCCGCCGTCGGGAGAGGCGCACAGCACAATCTGCTCGACCAGCTTTTCGGGGAAGGTTGCCGTGTGATTGCCCTTGAGCGGCTGGGTTTTTATCGCCCACACGTCGCCGGGATTTTTCATGCCTCCGCTGGTGCTGGGGACCTTTATCGCGTCGAGGTTGAAGAAATATTTTTTATTCAGCGCAAAGTGGAACACATGCTCATAGGTGTTGTTGAGCCGGTCGGTGACGCTGGCCGGTATGCGGTTGGGTTTTTGCCAGATAATATCGTCGCGCAGCAGCCAGCCGTGCTCCTGCATCTCGATGGCAAAGCGCGAGGGTATGAGCAGGAGCTGCTTATTCTGGTAAAGCCGGCCGTTTTGCTTTATCTTCGGCTGAAGCGGCTTTGTGGTGAAATATTTCTCCTTGCGCTCGCGCTGCGCCTGCGTGACCCTGCCGTTTTCGTCGAGGTATTTGCTCCAGGCACCCGCGCCGGAGCCGAAGTAGGTGTCGCCGAGGTTGATGAAAACATTGGCCTCCGGCTTTAGGTAGGGACGCAGCGCGTCAAAGAAATCAGCCAGCCGCCTGACATACAGCTCGGGAGTTTCCTCCGAGCCTATTTCTCCCTGGCCGTTGTAAACCCGCTTGGCCCAGTAGGGAGGAGAGGTCACCAGCAGGTCTATGGATTTTTCAGGCACCGATTTTATCAGCTCAAGCGTGTCGCCGCACGCGATTGTGTGCTCCATTGTTACAATTCCTCAGCAATGTCTAAATATGTTCAGCGCTTATTTTAACACATATTTGCTCCGAAACCAAGACCCTTTGCGAAAGAAAACCCGTTCCGGAAATGGAACGGGTTTTAATGTCTCACTTTTCGCCCCCGTCTATAAGCAGCGCGGCCTCGCGCAGGCTTATGCCGCGCTGCCTTGCGATGGAGGCAAGGTCCTCGAACTCATACTTCCGGCGGGACACTCCAAAGCCGCAGGCATCCTTGCGCCGAACGGAGCCGTAAGGCGTGTCGAGCGTGACAAGGCCTCGCTCAAGCACGTGCCGGCGTATTGGGCACTCGCGTATGCCGAGGGTGGTAGTGTGGCGGAAAAGCTCGCGGCAGAGGGTCTCACGCGTCTGACTTGTGCACATTACTCGGATGAGTGTGCCGGGACGGGACTTTTTCATGCCTATAGGTACGGTGTAGACATCCAGCGCGCCGGCGTCAAACAGACGCTCCATGGCAAAGCCGGTCTCCTCGGCGGTCATGTCGTCCACGTTGCAGCTCAGCTCGATAATCTCGTCCGGGCTGCCGCTGGTCTCGCCGAGCATGGCGCGCAGGCAGTTGGCGCTGCCGAAATCCTTTGCGCCGCAGCCGTAACCGACAGCCTCGACTCGCATGAGCGGCATTTCGCCGAAGCGTGAGGCAAAGCGCCGCAGCAGGGCCGCGCCCGTGGGAGTACACATTTCACCGCGTATGTCGCCGGCGTAAACGGGGATGCCGCGCAGCAGGCGCGCTGTGGCGGGGGCCGGCACGGGAAGAATTCCATGGGCGCAATGTACCTGCCCGAAGCCGGTGCGCACGGGGGAGGAGACAATTTCATCGGGGGCAAGACGATGTATGAGCAGGCAGAACATGGTGATGTCAGCCACGGCGTCGAGAGTGCCGACCTCGTGGAAATGTATTTCCGTGACGGGTACGCCGTGGACATGGCTTTCGGCCTCGGCAATCAGACCGTAGACAGACATAATGTCGTCCTTTACCTTTTCCGGCAGACTAAGGCGGCCGCGCACTATATGCTCAATGTCGTGCATAGTACCATGATGATGGTGGGGCTGGGCGTGCTCGTGTGCATGCTCATGAGTATGCGGATGCCCGTGGTGGTCGAGGCTGTGTTCCTCGGCGCCGTGGACCGTGACGGAAAGATGCGTGCCGGAAATGCCGCATTTGACGCTCCTGTGCCGGTCTACGCGCACGCCGGGGATGCCCAGTGCGTTGATTTCCCTGACAAATTCCTCCGCCTGAGAGTCGGTCAGAAGCTCGAGCAGCGCGGCGGAAAGCATATCGCCGGCCGCGCCCATGCCGCAGTCAAGATAAAGAGTTTTCATTTTTCATCGCTCGCTTTCGTGTCCATATGATTTATCATGCTGGCTAAATATCCCGCGCCGAAGCCGTTGTCTATGTTCACAACCGACACGCCGCTGGCGCAGGAGTTGAGCATCGACAGCAGGGCCGACAGTCCGCCGAAGGACGCGCCGTAACCCACGCTGGTGGGTACCGCGATTACGGGGCAGTCGGCGAGGCCCCCCAGTACGCTGGCAAGCGCGCCCTCCATGCCGGCAATGGCGATTATTACGGAGGCGCTCATGATATCATCGAGGTGGGAGAGCGTGCGGTGCAGTCCCGCAACGCCCACATCGTACAGGCGCGTGACCCTGCTGCCCAAAATCTGAGCGGTCAACGCCGCCTCCTCGGCCACGGGAATGTCGCTGGTCCCTCCGGTGGCGACGACAACGGTACCCAAGCCGTCAGGCTCGGGGAAATCCCCGACAACGCCGGCACGCGCCTGGGCAAAATATTTCAGCATGTGTGCTTGTCCCACTGTCTCAGCCGACTCCGCGCTCAGGCGTGTTATCAGAATCGGGAGCTGACCGCTTTTCTCCATGACCTCAACAATGGCGCAAATCTGTGCCGCTGTTTTGCCGGCGCCGTAAATGACCTCGGCCGCTCCCTGGCGTATTTTGCGGTGGAGGTCTACCTTGGCGCAGCCGATGTCCTCGAAGGGCTTCTCCTTTATTTTCAGCAGCGCCTCGTCCACGCCCATGCCGCCGGACTGCACAGCCTGCAAAATCTGTCTTATCTCACTGTTCACCTCGCACCTCCAAATCCAAAAGCACCGCGCCGTAGTGGCGCTTTAATTTCTCAAGTACAATTTCCCGCTTTTCAAGCAGCAGCGGAAGCTGTGCTTCGGTAAGCTGCAGGCGCGCGCCGTTTCCCCATGCTCGGATGCGAAAATCCGTGAAACCGAGCGTATGAAGCTCCGACTCCGACGCCTCGGTTTTTTGCAGCTTCTCGGCCGTTATTTCCTCGCCGGAGGGAATGCGTGTGGCCAGGCAGGCATAGGCGGGCTTGTTCCAGGTAAAAAGCCCCGCAGTACGGGACAGCCGTCGTATCTCCGCCTTGGTCAGACCGCATTCGCGCAGGGGAGATCGCACGGAAAGCTCCCGAAGCGCGCGCATACCGGGGCGGTCGAGTGTATCGTCGGAGGCGTTGGTACCGTCGATGAGCACTTCAAAGCCGTCAGCGCGCGCGGCGGCTGAGACAGCGGAGAAGATGGCGCGCTTGCAGTGGTAGCAGCGGTCAGGCGGGTTGGCGCGAACGGCGTCAATGTTGAGCACGTCCACGCTCAGCACGCTCATTTCCGTACCCAGCTCCGAGGCCAGACGGCGTGCGTCAGACAGCTCAAAGCGAGGCTGAAAGGCGGAGCTGACATAGTAAGCGTGCACACGCCGGGCGTATTTTTTTGCCGCGTACAGCAGAAAAGCGGAGTCCGCGCCGCCGGAAAAGGCCAGCGCGCACTCGGGATTGTCACGGAAAAATTCCTCAAGAGTCATTTATAAGCACCTCGTTACAGGTTTGAATGTCTGCGGCGGGGGCCCTCCTGCGCTGCGTTCCCGAGCGCGGTCAGGCACAGCAGGGTCGTAAGCAGAAAAAACCCGGGGATGAGAATAATCCACCACTGCCGTCCGGTCAGCGCGCCCTGGGCCAGAGAGAGCATACTTCCCCAGGATATAACCTCCGGCGGCAGGCCGAGGCCCATGAAGCTGAGCGTGGATTCCGCGGCGATGGCGGCGCGCACGTTCATAACCGCCATGTACGTTATCGTGGGCAGAAAATTCGGCGCAAGGTGGCGGCGCAGGACGTGGAAAAAGCCGCCGCCCATGCACTGCGAGGCTAAAACAAACTCGCTTTGCCGAAGCTGGCGCACTCCGGTGCGTACTATGCGGGCCATGCTCATCCAGCCGGTAAGCCCCAGCACAAGCGCTATGCCCGCGACGGTGGGCCTGCCCAGCGCGGACTGTATCAGCACGACCAAAAGCAGATTGGGTATGCTCATCACAATCTCATTTGTCCGCAAAAGCAGCGCCTCTAATCTGGAAGGGGCCAGGCCGGCGAGCGAGCCGAGCAGCACGGCTATTAGCGCCGAGAGCGCGGCGGAGGCAAAGCCGATAAGCAGAGACACGCGGCCTCCGTACCAGACCATGGAGAAAATATCACGCCCCATGCTGTCTGTACCGAAAAGAAACTCACGGCATGGAGGTACATTGCAGCTTGAAAGGTCCATGTACGTCGGGTCCTGTGGAATGAACATGCCGCAGCCGAGACAGCCGAGCGCTATGAGTCCCAGCAAAG
>CATJWA010000171.1 GCA_949744025.1 uncultured Eubacteriales bacterium | reverse complement strand
GGGCAGCAGATAGCGCGGCAAATCCTATCGACAAACAGTACGCCGGCCAATGGCCGGCGTACTGTTTGTTTAATTTTTTATACCATCACAACCGGCTTAATCAAATCTCTGGGTTTATCCTTCATAAGCATAAGCGCCTCCTCGATGTGCTCAAAGCCGTTGAAGCGGTGCGTGAGCATGATGGAGGTGTCCAGCCTGCCGTACTGCATAAGGGAGACGAGCTTTTCCATTCTCAGCCTGCCGCCGGGCATAAGGCCGCCGGCAATGTTCTTGTGTCCCATGCCGCAGCCCCACTCAACACGCGGAATCTTGATATAGTCGCCCGAGCCGAGATAGTTTACATTGCCTATGCGCCCGCCGGGCTTTACCATCGTCACCGCCTGCGCGAAGGTGTCCACGTCGCCGCCGGCGATTACCACCTTGTCAACTCCGCGGCCGCCCGTCAGCTCCATAACCTGCTCGACTATGCCGCCGTTTTTGTAGTTTACGATATCGGTCGCTCCATAGGCTCTCGCCGCGTCTGCACAGACCTGACGGGAGCCGACGGCTATGAGCCTGCCCGCGCCCTTGAGCGCGCAGGCCGCCACTCCCATAAGGCCCACGGGCCCTATGCCGATAACGCACACCGTGTCGCCGTACTCAACTTGAGCCAGCTCCGCGCCGTGAAAGCCGGTGGGCACCATGTCACTGAGCATTACCGCGGCCGCGGGGTCAATCCCCTCTGGCAGTATGGCCAAGTTGGCGTCGGCCTCGTTGACGTGGAAATATTCGCCGAAAACACCGTCCTTGAAATTGGAGAACTTCCAGCCGGCGAGCATTCCTCCGGAATGGACCGAGTAGCCGGCCTGAGATTCCAGCGCGCCCCAGTCAGGGGTTATGGCCGGAACAATCACCTTGTCACCGGGCCTGAGCGTTTTCACCAGGGAACCGACCTCGACGACCTCGCCCACGGCCTCGTGCCCAAGAATCATGTCGCGGCGCTCGCCTATCGCTCCCTCCCAGACGGTGTGTACGTCCGAGGTGCAGGGTGAAACCGCTATCGGGCGGACTATCGCGTCAAGCACGCCGCACTCCGGCGCGTCCTTCTCAATCCATCCGGTAGAGCCAATACCGAGCATTGCATAGCCTTTCATTTTCATAACAGCAAAATCCCTCCGTTTTTTTGAGACACACTAATGTTCTCCTGTCAAATTATACTTTATTGTTTGATATTTGTCAATCAATCTTTTAGACCGTGCTCATTACACTGCGCTCTGAAAGAGCTGCGGCCATTAATGTCACAGAGACGGCCGTGCATGTTATTGCTAATATGCGCAGAAAACGCCGTCCGTATGCCGTAATTCCGACATCGTCGAAAAAACTTTGCAGCAGACACGGCGAATACTTTACTGGTAAATGTTAAACCCTCTTGACATTTTGGCGTGCCATGCTATAATCACGATGTAAAGACTTCTTTACTTTAAGGAGGGACTCGGATATGAAAAAGCCTTTCAGAAAGACTCTCATGCGCAAACCGGACGAGATGGAACGGCAGATTACAGCACGGGCGCAGAGAAATTCCTATCTTTTTCTGGTTTGCGCGCTGCTTCTCTGGTCGCTGTACGAGAGTATCGAGGTCTATACACGGCACGGCCGGCTCAATCCGCTGCCCTGCTTTCTTCTGGTCGGCGCAGTACTCGTACAGAGCTTCTCGCAGCTTATACTCACCCGCCGCGCCGTAAGGGACGACGAGGACTCATATGAGACGGGGCCGCTCGTAAAAATCGTTGTGCTGGCCTGCGTCCTTGCCTGCGTCGCTGCCGGCATTGCCGCGGCAGTGGTCCTCATGGGTGTGCACACATGAAAAACCGTATAAAGGAGCTGCGCCGGGCCGCTTCCCTGCGTCAGGAGGACCTTGCCGAGGCTCTCAACGTCTCGCGTCAGACAATAATCGCCATAGAAAACGACAAATATAACCCCACGCTCGAGCTGGCAATGCGCCTGGCGCGATATCTGGACACAAGCGTGGAGGAGCTTTTCACTCTGGAGGACTGACCATGAAAAGAAAATTGACCTCTCTGCTGCCCTATGTCATCGTGCTGGCGGCGGACTTCTACCTCCTGCCGCTGCTCATACGCGGCACGGGGGCGGCTATGCTGCTCATGCTGTGCGCCATGCCGCTTATTGCCTTTGTCTCAGCGGTGGTATACGGCCTGCTGCGAGGCTTTTCCCTGCTGCTGCCCGCCGCGGCGCTTGTGCTGTTTATACCGACAATCTTCATTCACTACAACTCCTCCGCCTGGGTCTACGCGCCGGTCTACGCCGTGATAGTCCTCGCCGGAGTGGGATTGGGCAGGATTTTTTACGGGAAAAAATAAGGCGTTAATAAAGCGGCATCTGCCGCTTTATTAACGCCTTGCCGGCTTTTTGCGCAACTTGAGCTCAAGCCCCCTTTTCTCAGCCGCGGCGCGCAGCTTCGACGCGAGCGCGGCGGACCTGTCTTTAAGCGGGAGCCGTGCAAGACCTTCCGCCTCCGCCTCGGCCATTACCGCCCGCAGCTCCGGCAGCTCGAGCAGATTCACTGCAAGGCATAAAAAGCTCTTTTTCCGCCCGTCATTGAAGTCCGAGAGCAGACGGCGCAGAAGCTCCGCCTTCTCCCTCTGCTCGTCCCCATAGGCGGAGGTTCCTATTTCCTCAGCGCGGCGCAGGTCGCCCTTCTGCCGCCGGTGGCTTATGAATGAGTCGTATTCGTCAATCCCGTCATATTTTGCGCAGGGGTAATCAGAACACTGAAAGCAGTATTGCACACTCCCGTGCTTAAGGCTGCACCCGGCAATGGCGCAGCTCTGATTGCCTGCTCCGCCTCCGCAGCCGGGACAGTGTCCGCTCACCTTCATGGGGCACAGGCCGCAGTTGAGTCCGCACAGAGAAAGCAGAAAGTCGTCCCTTTGAAAGCCCTTCATGTCCGTCGGCTCAGTCGAGCGTCAGCGTCTCCCCCGCAGGGAGGATCACGCGGTTTTCCGCCCTGAACGCCTCGGCCCGCTTCCGGTCAAAACCCTTGCCGCCCAGCGGAGTCATGGGCACCATATGATAGGGCACAACGCGCTTTGCGCGTATCAGCTCCGCGCACTCGGCGGCCTCCTCGGGCCCCATGTTGTATTTTCCGTCAATCGGCAGGAAAGCGCAGTCGAGATTTTCATCGGCCAACGAGGGCATCATCTCAGTCCTCGACGTGTCTCCCGCTACATAGACCTTTTTGCCTCCCAGCGTGAGCACAAAGCCGACGCATTCACCTTTCGGATGGTTTTTGTTGTAGGCCTCCACCGCGCGGACTGTCACATCGCCGAGGGCTTTGGTAAGGTATCTTCCTCCGTCAATAAAGTCTGCATAAGTCCAGACAGTGCAGCCGTCCTTCCTCGCGGGCTTCTTAACCTTGTTGTGGTCAAAGTGGTCGTGCGTTACTAAAATGAGGTCCGCAGGAACGTCGTAGCCCTGACCCATAAAGGGGTCGATGTATATCACCATGCCGCCCTGTGCGGTTATGCGCAGTGAGCCGTGGCCCTGATAGAGTATCTCCGTCATTTGTTCATACCTCCGTTTTTTCTCCAATGTTTTCCTCTCTGCATCCGAGGCACCACCGCGCTATGCCGGAAATAAGCTCAAGCGGCAAAGCCCTGTTATACGGAAAGTAAATCGCGTTTTTATTCACTGCATACCCATCCAGCCGTGCTGCGAACTGTTCTGCCGCGTCCGCTCCGGCGTAAAGGCTTATATTCCTCGCCCCCGCCGCGAAGGAAAGCGTCTTTCCGTTTGCACTGTAATACGGCATACTCCACGCTATATACTCGCGTGCATCAGGACAGGCTTTGAGCACTGCCTTACGCATACACGCGAGCCGCTCCCCCTTCTCCGGCGTCTGTGAGCTGATATACTCCTCAACTGTTTCGGGCGCTTTCCCACAATAGTGGCTCTGCCTGTTCCTTTTAAATTCCCTGCCGCAGTCCGGACACGTCCACATATCCCCGCCTCCTCAAAATCCGTGCTGTCGTATTATTCGTATTATATATTATTTCGGCCTTATTCAAAGAAAAATAAGACTGCGCAGCAGCTCCGGTACATTTCCCCGCCGCGCTGGGCTCCTTACAAAAAGTCAGTACTTTCATAAACAAAAACAGCGGCTCCGTTGGGGAGCCGCTGTTTCAAACCTTTTTCAGTCTACCACGTAGGGCAAAAGCGCCACCTGGCGGGCTCTCTTGACCGCCTCAGTGAGCTGGCGCTGGTGCATCGCGCAGGTGCCTGTTGCACGGCGGGGCAGAATCTTGCCGCGCTCGGACAGGTAACGCTTAAGCTTTGTCGTGTCCTTGTAATCGACAAAAGTGCTCTTATCGACACAGAACTGACAAACCTTTCTGCGCTTGCGGTTTTTAGTGTTCTTATCAAAAGCCAAGGCTGTATCCTCCTATCAATTTTTTCTGCTCGCCGTCCGTCAGAACGGGAGCTCGCCGTCCGTGTCGGACAGCTCGGAGAAAGCGGAACCGCCGGCGGCGCTTTCAAAGCCCCTGTAGCCGTCGTCATACCCCGGTGAAGGAGCCGGCGCGCTGTAAGCGCGCTGAGCGCCCGCGCCTTCGTCGCGGCTGCGCTTACTCTCACCAAAGTACACGTTGTCGGCCACGACCTCCGCGCTGCGGCGCTTGTTCCCGTCGCGGTCGGTCCAGTCCCTTATCTGAAGGCGGCCCGACACCGCGGCCATGCTGCCTTTTGTAAAGTACTTGGACACGAACTCGCCTGTGCTGCGCCAGGCCACGACGTCGATAAAGTCGGTCTGACGCTCTGCGCCGTCGCGTCCGCCGTAGTCCCTGTCCACGGCCAGGGTGAACGAGGCCACGGGTATCTGGGACTGGGTGTAGCGCAGCTCGGGGTCACGGGTCAGACGGCCCATGATTACGATGTGGTTAAGCATGAGCTGTCCCCCTTACTCGTAACGCAGGGTAATCATGCTGCGCATAACGCCGTCGGTAATACCGAACACACGGTCGAGCTCGGCGGGGAAAGCCGGTCCGCTGGTGAACTTGACGAGGACGTAGTAACCCTCGGAAATGAAGTTGATTTCATAGGCGAGCTTGCGCTTGCCCATCTCCTCCATCTCGTCAAGAGTGCCGTTAGCCTCGATAAGCGCCTTGAACTTTTCCACGAGCGCGGCGGTCTCCTCCTCGGTCAGGTTCGGGTTGAGGATGTACATGCACTCGTACTTCTCGGTGGTCTTTGCCATTTAAGCACCTCCTTCTGGACTGATGGCCCGCGCTCATGGGCGCGAGCAAGGATAGCCCGTCTGCGACAGGCTATATAATTATACACCAATTTTCAGGCTTGTCAAATAAAATTTCCCATTTTCCTAAAAAGCTTTGCCGCACACCGCCGTCAGGGCAAGTCTCGCGCGGCTTTTCCCTGCGTCCGTCCGCCGCTATTTTCTTCTCCTGACAAGATATGCCGCCAGCGCCGCAACGCAGGCGCATATCACAAACACCGCAAGGTACGGCAGCAGCGTCATCGCCGCCGAGGGTATGTATGCCGAAGCCTCTCCCACCGTAGCTCCCCCCTTTTTTTCACGCCTCTGTCCGGACCGTGCCGGCATCCTTAAAATAGCACTCGATATGGCCCGGCGTCAAGTCCCGCGTTCATGGTTAAAAATTAAATTATTCGCATATTCTGTTTTCCCTCTTGCAATCGGGCACAATATGCTGTATAATCAAAAACCGTCGGAACACAATATAGTGACACCATTCACGCATGACAAAGAGGAGCAGCTAATGAAAATCATAAAGAGAAACGGCTCGGAGGAGCCATTTGACAGGCAGAAAATCAAGCACGCGATTTACAGCGCCAACGCCGAGACCGACGGCCGTCCGGAGCTGACGGAGCGGCAGATTGACTACATCTCGCTTGTTATCGAGGATTACTGCGACCAGGTCGGCCGCGCGCTGAGCGTTGAGGAAATACAGGAGCTTGTGGAGACGCATATCATTCTCCAGGGCGCTCCCGAAACGGCCAAGCGCTATATCCGCTACCGTTATAACCGCAGCCTTGTGCGCGCGTCGAACACGACCGACAACCAGATACTCAGCCTCATAGAGTGCAACAACGAGGAGGCCAAGCAGGAAAACGCGAACAAGAACCCGATAATAAACAGCACCCAGCGCGACTACATGGCCGGCGAGGTCAGCCGGGACCTGACGCGCCGCCTGCTTCTTCCCGACGAGATAGTAAAGGCCCACGACGAGGGCATCATCCACTTCCACGACTCGGACTACTACGCCCAGCACATGCACAACTGCGACCTTGTAAACCTTGAGGACATGCTTCAAAATGGCACTGTCATCACCGGCACGATGATAGAAAAGCCCCACAGCTTCGCCACGGCCTGCAACATCGCCACGCAGATAGTGGCCCAGGTCGCCAGCAACCAGTACGGCGGGCAGAGCATAAGCCTGTCGCATCTGGCCCCGTTTGTGCAGGTAAGCCGCGACAAGATACGCGGCGTCGTGCTCAGCGAAATGCAGATGATTGGCGTCAGCCCCTCTCAGGAGAAGATAGACGAGATAGTCGAGCTGCGGCTGCGCGACGAAATTCGCCGCGGCGTGCAGACGATACAGTACCAGGTCGTCACGCTGCTCACAACGAACGGACAGGCCCCCTTCGTCACGGTGTTCATGTACCTTGGAGAAGCGAAAAGCGAGCGTGAGAAACACGATTTAGCCCTCATAATCGAGGAAACGCTCACCCAGCGCTGCGAGGGCGTGAAAAACGAGAACGGCGTGTGGGTGACGCCCGCGTTCCCTAAGCTGGTTTACGTGCTCGAGGAGCAGAACATAACCCCCGACGCTCCGTACTGGTATCTGACCGAGCTGGCGGCCAAGTGCACGGCAAAGCGTATGGTGCCCGACTACATCAGCGAAAAAATGATGCTGAGGCTCAAGATAGACAAAAACGGCGAGGGCCACTGCTACACCTGCATGGGCTGCCGGTCCTTCCTGACCCCCTATGTGGACCCGGAGACCAATAAGCCCAAGTATTACGGC
>CATJWA010000170.1 GCA_949744025.1 uncultured Eubacteriales bacterium | reverse complement strand
GCTTTTGCTGGATATCATCGCGCCGTTCGGGTTGTCCTCAAAGGCTCGTATTGCCGGAAACGCGGACGGCCAGTCGCAGAAATACGTGTTGCCCTGACCGACGACAAGGTCGGGATTGCTCATGTCTGTCTGCCAGCTGTCACGCAGCTCCTTGGCCTTTGCCCAGAAATCCAGCGGCCTTGTCTCCCAAATTTGATTTTTTTTCATTATTTGTTGTCCTCCCTTCCTTAAAAATCAATTTTTTTGTGCCAGCCCATGAGATGCGTAAGTCCCGGGCGCAGCATGTTCAGGAAAGCCTCAATACGAAGCCCGGTTTCCTCCTCGGGCAGGGTGTTATCACGCTCAAAATATGTGTAGGGTATGTTCCTCTCGCGAAGCATCTTCCAGACGGCGTAGTTGTCCGTACCGTGCAGGTGGCAGTAAATCTGCTTGGCGATGATGACGCCGTCAACCATGTAGTCCTCACTCAGCTCAAAAATATGCTGCGGGCGGCGGCGCCAGTTGTTATCCTTGATTGGGTTGTGAGGACGTCCGAGATAGCGCAGGGCAATGGCGAGCAGCCGGTCCTTCTGCTCGATTACGTCGTTCCAGAAGTAGGACGAGCCTGTGTCAAGCTCATCAATGACTATGTTTGCGCCCAGCGACTCGATAAGCTCCTCAAGCTCAACGCCGTGCGTCTCGCTGCCGACAAGCATCAGGCGTATACGGTCGCCGTACGGTTCGCGGGACTCCAGCTCATCGAGGAAAGCCTTTAGAATTTCATTTATCTCAGCCTTGTCCATGACCTGGCAGGCCATAACGACACTCATTGCCTCGGAGCCGAGAATCACGGTTTTGTATGCTCGGCGCAGCTCGTAGATACGGCGCAGAAGCCGGCGGTTTTCGTTATACACGGCAATGGCGTGATCGATGGCCTCCGTTGTAATTTCTGTGCCGAGCCACTGCTCAAGCCTGCCCTTGAACACCTCAAGCTCGGAGCGGGTGACATCTCTTGAGGTTGGAGCGTCGGTATAGTCCGGAAGGAAGAAGTAATGGTAAAAAAGCTCCGGCTTGTTGCGCATTGTTGCTTCAAATGTGTGGTACATCCATTGGCAGCCCTCGACGTTGATGAGGCCATCAACATAATCATATCGTCCGTTCAGGAACATATTGAGCATATCGCGCACCGGATAACAGGCGCCGTACATCCATTTTTCAGAAAGACAGTCCGGCTCATGCTCGCCGAGAATACGAACGGGAAGGCAGCCGGCGGCGTACACGAGCTCCTCAGGCATGTAGGGCTCGTAATAGCCCACAACTTTTCCGCCGGTCCGCTGCTTCCATGCCTTGGCATATTCGTGGCGGTTTTTAACCATTTCCTTGAAATTAAATTCCATATTAAACACCTCCCTTATAAAGTGTCATACAAGTAAGGCCGCGCCTATAGCACCGGCAAGTTGCGGGTCGTACTCGCTTGTCAGGGCAGTTACGTTGAGTTCTCGTTCTATGCGCTTTGTGATGCCCACGTTTTTTGCGAGCCCACCTGTGAATGCCAGAGCCGGTTCAACCGCGATATCTCCTACGTCCAGCGGCTGAAGCTTGCCTATAACGCCGAGAATTCTCCATGCTGCGGCAAAAATGTGCGAGGCGTACACCTG
>CATJWA010000169.1 GCA_949744025.1 uncultured Eubacteriales bacterium | reverse complement strand
GGCAAAGATTGTATTTATACCAGAATGGAGCCGGACAACATGACCAATAAATCGCCTTCTCCGAGACAGAAAAGCAGAACCGCAGTTGACAGGGTGTTTAATGACCTTATGGACAAATTCGCCCGGTACGAGTTTATGCCGGGCGACCACCTGCCGGCGGAAAACGATTTAGCCGAACAATACGGAGTATCACGAATAACCATACGGACGGCCCTGAGTATGCTCTCGGCCATAGGCATGATAGAAACCCGCACAGGAGGAGGCTCTTATGTAAAGAAATTTCAATTTTCCGACATAACGGACACCGCAAGCGCCATAATGGCAAATCAGGTTAAGACCGAAGATGTAAACCAGTTCCGTCAGCTTATAGAAACCGCTTCTCTGAATAACCTGCGCGGGAAAAAAATAATTTCTTCCGACATAAAGTATCTCAAGGGCTGCTGTGACCGTATGGAGCAGGCCGAACACAAGGGCTCCAGAAACGATATTGCCAAAGCAGACTACAGCTTTCATAAGCATATATGTAAAATGAGCGGAAATATGCTTTTCATATATTCCTATGACATGATTGGCTCGATAATGTTAGCATATTTTGACAAGCATTATTTCATGAGTGAGGACCTGAGCAAGCACGAGCTCATTCAAAACGCGCTCAAGATGCACCGGCAGATTATTGACTGCATTGCCGGAGGACAGATAGATCAGGCAATATCCATAAACACAAAAATGTCGCTTGACGATGTAGGCGGCGCGCTTTAAGTTCACAATTCTACACGCGCAAAAAGCTCTCTGTACATTTGTACAGAGAGCTTTTAAAATACCGCCGCGCGCCTATTCCTCTCCGGCGTCCGGACCCCATTTCCCAAATTCACACTCGCCGGCGTCAGATATTGATACATTAAAGGCGAGCATGATTACTGCACGGTTTCGCGGTAAGCGGTCTGAAGCGCATATTCTGACAGCTCCTGACCTATGCCGGGACGGTCGGGGATGACGAAGTCTCCCTTTTCCGCGGCAATGTCGTATTTGCCGAGCTCGCGTATGAAGCTGACCTTGTTTATGACATGGTTTTCATGTATCTGGAAGTTCGGTATGGCTGCCTCGACCTGGAGTGCCGCTGCAAGGCTGATGGGAGATCCGCAGACATGAATCTGGACAGACGCGTCGAAAATATGCGCCAAATCGCATATTTTCTTGCACTCCGTGATACCCCCGCAGTTGGCTATCTCGGGTTGGACAACCTGAATGGAGTCATCGAGAAGGAAGGGCAGATAGCGCCATCTTGTGTAAATACGCTCGCCGTTGGCCATGGGTATATTGACCTTCCTCGCGCAGTTTTTGGCCGTCTGACTGACCATGGGATAGGTCCCCTCCTCGAAGTAGTAAATGCCATACTTTTCAATAGCCTGTCCATACTGCACGGCGGAAAGAGCGTCCGTGTGGCTGTGGCACTCGACAATTATGTCCACGTCAGGGCCGACGGCGTTTCGCGTCGCCTCAATGCGGGCGCAGGCGGTATCTATCATTTCCCTGCTTACGATACCGCAGGTGCTGTCCGTCGGGCGCATTTTCCCGTCGGCGCCGACACAGGTAAAGTCGGTTTTTATGGCCGTATATCCCTCGTTGACGGCGTTCAGTGCCTGCTGGGCGTACTGCTCGGGAGTGACCTGAATCTTAAAGCCCTCCGCATCATCCCCCGGCCAGCTCAGCTGAAGCTGGCTGGCGTAGGCGCGCACCTTGTCGCGATGCTTGCCGCCGATGAGCTCATAGCAGGGCACCCCAAATGCCTTGCCCTTGATATCCATGAGGGCGATATCTATTGCGCTCATGGCGGAGTAAAATATCGGTCCGCCGCTCTGTCCCCAGAAGCTGTCCTTGAACATGCGCTCCCACAGATATTCCACGCGCAGCGGGTCCTTGCCCAGAATTATGGGGGCCAGCTCCTTTATCATGTGAAAGCCGGCCATGGAGCCCTTGCCGTAGGAAACGGCGGCCTCGCCGTAGCCGTATATTTCCGTGTCAGTATTTATCCGGCACACGACGCCGCGCATCGTATGGGGAACGCACCGCGGCTTGAGCTGGAATACATCTATGCTTGTTATTTTCATTCATGACCCTCCATGTATAGTCGAAATCAGGTATCAAATTATTCTACCACCACCTTTATTGCTCCCGCAAGCGCCTTTTCGGACCACTCGTTTCCGAGCCCCGGAAGCTCCGGAACGGCGATTCTTCCGCGGACAGGCTGGTAGTCGTTTACGCACAGCTCCCTGTTGTAGCCGTGAAGGAAGCACAAATGATGCTCATGTATTATGAAATTGGGTATAGCCGCCTCAAGGTGCAGCGCCACGGTTGAGCTTATCGGGGTACCGCAGGCATGAGCCTGCACGGCAACGTCGTAAACATTTGCCATGGAACATATTTTCACAGCCTCGGTCAGGCCGCCGCAGGTCCCGACGTCCGGCTGGGCAATCTGGATGCACATATTCTCAAAATACGGAGCATACTGCCAGCGGGAGAATATCCTCTCGCCGTTCGCCACGGGTATGTTTATGTTCCGGCATATGTACTTTGAGGTCTTGACGCTCGGCGTGTTCGGCTCCTCAAAGTACATTATTTTGTAGGGCTCAGCCATGTTTGCGACCTGTATGGCCGAGAGCGCGTCAAGGTTGGAGTGATTTTCTATTATGATGTCCACCTGCGGTCCGACGGCCTCGCGCACCGCGGCCAGACGCTCCTCAAAAAGCCCCATAACATGGGGTGTCAGAAGGGCTTTCCGGTCCTCATAGCCGTAAAAGCGGCCGTTTTCGTCAAAGACCATGAAGTCTATTTTCAGCGCGTCGTAGCCCTCGGAGACGGCATAGCGGGATATTTCGGCATATTCCTCGGGACTGGCCTTGACCTGATGAACGGGACCGAAGCCCTGCTGTATCTGACTTGCGTAGCAGCGGAGCTCGCCGCGGAATTTGCCGCCGAGCAGCTTCCATATCGGCTGCCCGAAATATTTGCCCTTAATGTCCCAGAGCGCTACGTCGATAGCGGATATACCCGCAAACACGACCGGACCGCCGGCCTGTCCCCAGAATGTGCTGCGATGGAATTTATGCCATATAACCTCGTTTTCAAGAGGGTCCATGCCGATTATCATTTTTGCCAGGTCCTTTACCATTCCGAACGCGGCGGAGGCGCCGACGCCGTATGATAACGCTGCCTCTCCATCTCCGTATATGCCCTCGTCGGTATAAATACGGCAGCCTATGGGGCGAAAAAACGGGACCGAAGGGCACACAAACTCCATAACCTCTACTTTTGTAATTTTCATAATACTGTGCAAAAGCTCCTTTCACAAAGTCCGCAGGCAATCACACCGCGACTTAACTGCCGCGGGTTTATATCCTCAGAAAATCAGTTTCTTTTGTGTTGACGGAACGCCGCAAATCTGTATTACAGATTATCCCGATTATATACGAGGTCTGCCGCCATGTCAAGAGAACATGGTAGATAAAAAACGTAGCAATTATTGTGAATATTGACGAGCAAAATAGCTGTTGACAAAAGCAAAATTGAGTATTATTCTGAATAGCGACGGAACGGCATATAAAATTAAATCAAAAAGCTGAATTACAGGTTTCCGCACCGGTATAATCTTTCGGTAAAATCCCTTCTCACAGTATGACAGGTTAATGACAAATGTACATGTGTATGTAAAAAGGAGATTTGTGATATGAAATCAAAAAAACTCAACCGATGGGAACTTTTCACAACCAATATAGGAACGGTTGTCGGCTCCGGCGTTGTCACGGCGACAGGTCTGGCTGTCGCACAGACCGGAAACTCGGCGTGGATAGCCTACGGCCTGGCAGTTATCATAGGCTTCCTGCTCGCAATACCCACCATCTTCGGCAGCAGCGTCATGATAGTTGACGGAGGTACTTATACGACGAACCGTCTTTACTGCGGTCCGTTGGTGGCAGGAGCGGCGTCCATAGCCGGAGTGCTCAACTTTTTTGGTAACGGCATGATGAGCCTGGCGCTCGGCTCGTACATCAACTCACTGATTCCGGCGGTCAATTACAGAATAGTGGCGGCCATAATGCTGACCCTGCTGTTTGTTCTCAACTTCAAGGGAGTCAAAACGATGGCAAAGGTACAGGCAATACTCTCTCCGATTATGTTCTGCGGCCTCGGAATATTCATAATATTCGGTCTTTTCAACCTCAGCAGCAATCCATTTGCTTTCACCAAGCCCGGCTTCTTCCTCAACGGAGCCGACGGCCTTATGACCGGCTGTATGCTTCTGTGCTTCTCCACCCAGGGCACGGTCACGGCCCTTTTCTACAACAGGCAGTCCGAAAACCCGAAAAAGGACGTTCCCTGGGCGATACTGATGACCACGCTGGGCATATTCATCCTTTATGTGCTCGTCGCTCTGGTTGACGGCAACGTCCTGCCTGTGGACCAGGTGGCCGGAAAGCCTCTGACCGACGTGGCCTACGCCACGATGCCGCGTGTTCTGGCGGTGCTTTTCGTAGTGTTCGGACCCATTATGTGCCTGATTACCACCGTAAACGGCGGCTGGGCAAGCTTCTACAGACCCATAGCGGCGGCCTCCAAGGAAGGACTTCTGCCCGCAGTCATCGGCAAGGAGACAAAGGAGGGAATCCCCTGGATAGTTCTCTGCTGCCAGTACGTCGCCGGCATGTTTCCGATAGTCAGCGGCTTGTCCATAGGCAGCATCATGAACTCTCTGGTGCTTGCCACATCTCTGCTCGGCATCGTCGGACGTATTGGAGCCTTCCGTATGCCTACTCTGTTCCCCGAGCAGTGGAAAAAGAGCCACCTGCATGTGCCCGACGCAGTGTATTACCTCTGCTGCACGCTGGCTCTCATTGCCAATCTGTTTTTGACCTGGCGCTCCATCAAGTCGCTTCAGCTCGGCCTTGTAATATTCAACTTTGCTGTCATAATCGTGTGCTTTATCTGGTGCTATTTCAGGATGAAGACCGGCAAGGTTTCCAGCCGCTCCATCACCTACACCTTCTATGACCACTGGGAGGACGACCCCCAGTTTCAGGAGGCAGCTGACGCAAAATAAAGCATTAGCACTGTAACGGCCGCGGGGAACCGAGCTCGTTCTCGGCGTATAAACAGTACGGAGGGTGAAAAATGAATTACTCATTAAAGCACAACTTCTGGTTCGGCGGGCAACCGGTGGAAATAAGCCTTCCCGACGACTGGGACGTGACGGTCTGCCGCATGGCGGCGGACGAGTGTCCCGAGCTCGGGCGGGAGGAGCTCAGAAAGAGAATAAACGCCCCCTTCGGCAGTCCTACGCTGCGCGAGCTGGCCAGGGGCAAAAAGGAAGTCTGCATAATATTTGACGACATGAGCCGCGGCACCCCCTGCGAGGATATCGCGGAAATTATACTCGAGCAGCTTCACGAGGCGGGAATCGAAAAGGAGCACATACGCTTTATATGCGCTCTCGGCAGCCACGGGACCTGCACGCGCACGGACTTTGAGAAAAAGCTCGGCTCGCGTATAGTGAGGGAATACGCGGTTTTCAACCACAACCCCTTCCAGAACTGCCGCTTTGTCGGCGCCACCGACGGCGGTGTTCAGCTTTACATAAACGAGGAGCTTATGCGCTGCGACCTGAAAATAGGCATAGGCAGCATAAGCCCCCACCCCGTAAACGGCTTCGGGGGAGGCGGAAAGATTGCGCTCATAGGCACGGTGGGCATAGAGACAATACACCAGCTTCACACCGCCTCCCTGAACTGCGTCATAAGCAAGAAGCTCTCGTTCACGGGCTGTATAGGCAATCTTGAGCTCGACGGAATGCGCCGTGAAATAGAGCAGGGCGTGAGAATGATAGGGCTCGACTTCAAGGTTGACGCCATACTTGACAGCGGCTGCCGTATTGTCGAGTGCACGTCGGGAGACCCGAACGTCGAGTACTACGAGGGCGCGGCCATATCGGCAAGGCTGAATTTCTCTGACTGCACGCCTAAAGACATGGACGTCGTCATCGCCAACGCAAACGTCAAAGCAAACGAGGCCGCGATAGCGCTCTCGGCGGCAAACTCCCTGCTCAGGCCAAAGGGAGGGGCTCTGGTGCTCGTGGACCACAATCCGACGGGACAGGTGGTGCATCAGTACGGCGGGGCGGCGGGATACTTTATCGGGGGAGCGTCCTGGCGCGGCATAGCCGACAGGCACCCGAACGTGGACGAGGTGGTATTTTACACGCCCTTCCCCGACCTCACCAGCGCGATGTCCTTCGGCGACCACAGGCGCGTTACCGTGGCCGAGACCTGGGAGGAGGTCATGCGCATACTCGCGAAATACGGCGCGGGGTCAAGGGCGGCGGTGCTGCCTGACGCCACCATATTGGCCTTCCATAAGACTTGATCAACAGAAAAAGGAGTGAGGCGAAATGCTTAAAACCAACGAAAGCCGCCAGAAAAAGCTGGGCGAGCTCTTAGAACTGCGGTATCCAGCTGTGGCGCTTAAAATGACAAACGACGACTCGGAGGTCCCCGAAACGGCCCTGAGGCCCATGGAGCAGAAGGGCAGACACATCGCGCTGTGTCAGGCCTTTGCCCTCGCCCGGCGCCAGGGAAAGACCGTATACATGCGAAAGCAGGACCACTGGTGCTGGAACCCGCTTATAACCTACGGCGCGGTGGAGTGCGCAAGGGGCTCAAAGCCCTTTAACGAGATAGCCTCGCTTATGGGAATAAGCGAGGCCGACAAGGCGGAGGAATTTGTTGCGGCCTTTCCCAAGCTCCCGCTTGGAAAGTACGCGGGCATTCTCATCGCCCCTCTGGACAAGGCGGACTTTCAGCCGGATGTAACGCTGGTGTACTGCAAAAACGACCAGCTCCGCCTTATACTCATGGCGGTCAATTCTCAGACAGGGGCCATGCTGGACAGCAGCTTCACGGCGCTGGACTCCTGCGTTTACTCTGTCATACCGCCGCTTCTTGAGGGTGAATACCGCATAACGCTGCCGGACCCCGGCGAATACGAGCGCGCGCTGACGGCGGAGGACGACATAATATTCACCATACCCGCCCAGCGCGAGGAGGAGTTTTACAAGGGCGTCGACTTCCAGCTTCAGCGCGGCGGACGCGACAGCTTCTACTATATGATGAAGGAGGACTTTGAGCGTCCTCCCTTCTACAACAGACTGTTTGAGGCCTGGGGCCTCGACACCGGTGACGACTGGGATAAGCCCGGCGGCTGAGAATGAGCGTTTGACATAGCAGCATATTTACTGCTCTTAAGGTAAGGGCCGCCGAAAGGTATGGGTTTTCCGCATTTTTCAGCGGCTATACTTCTGACACATTTGTCTCCTCAGCCTGCCTGGCAATGATATCCTGGATTCTTCTGAGCATCTGTGTGCTCAGCCCAAGGAACTTGATGCCATACCGGCAGTCCCTTTCAGAATACTGCTTACGCCACATTACCACACCGGCCACCGGCCGGAACCCCTCTTCCATAAAATCCTGATACGTGAATGCAATCAGTTGATTTTCCCTGAAGCATGCGGAACATTGGATGCAAGCCCCGCCCTCGCTAATATCAACAATCGTGCAGTCCTGCGTATTGACCGGAAGCGTATCCTCGTCAAAATCACATATCCATATGCGCTTGTTTATTATGACTCTGCGATGCTGCCTGCGTTCGTTCATTGGCTGTACGTCTCCTATCTTCAAAAATTGAAATCACAGCTCACTTCATTTATGTCATTATATATTGGCGGCTGTCAATGTGTCAATTATGAACTTTAAAGCCCCAAAGCCTTTACATGTCAAGGCTTTGGGGCAAAAAAAGACCCAACCTGATCCGACGGCTTGCAACAGCCTTTAGATTAGGTTGGGTCGTTCATATGGAGCGGCTGACGAGGCTCGAACTCGCTACCTCCACCTTGGCAAGGTGGCGCTCTACCAGATGAGCTACAGCCGCATTTTTCAGTGCGGGTATCATTATAGCACATATTCTGGTCTTGTCAAGCGGTTTTCAGCCTTTTTCCAACTTTTTTAGTTGTTCACGCGGTTTTTTGCAACCGCCGCATCTTTCACCGGCTCAGTGGGCTCCACGGTGGAGGCATCCTCTGACTCGTCCGTGTCCGTCGGCTCAGGGCTTTCGCTTATTTCGGGACTCGGCGTTGGCTCCTCGCTCTCGCCGGGGTCAGGCTCTGCCGTCTCCGTCGGCTCAGGGCTCGGGTCCGGCATTACCGTCTCACTCGGCTCGGGAGTGTCCACAGGCGGCTGAGTCTCATCCGCAGGCGGAGAAGTCAGCTCCGTATAATCAAGCGGGCCGTCGCAGACCGGATAGCTGTCCGCGTCCCACATATAGGTGCCCCAGGCGCGCACGTCGTCAAGCAGGAACGCACGCTCAGCTCCCGCAGCCTCCAAACGCGAGACGTCAACGTGATAGTAGTCCCCGTCTATGCCTATTATATTCCAGTAATGGTCCTGCGTGCCGAGCGTGCCTAAGCGTCCGCGCACCACAATGCACTCGATTTCCATCTCGTCGCAAAGTACCTTGTAGGTCAGCGCAGCACCCATGGAGCTGGCCCTCCCCTCCAGCAGCGCGCCGGACACTGTGTCAGCCGAGCCATCGCCGCTGTCCGCCGCGCGAAAGCTTCCGCTCAGCGCCTGCGCAAGCTCGAGCGCACAGCGCCATGTCTCATGCTCAGTCACGTTCTGACACAACGCGTTTATCCTGCGGTTGAGCCTGTCGCGCAGCTCGGTCATCTCATCGGCATCCATACCGTAATCGAGCTCTATTTCATATATTCTGTTCATGCCCTCGGCCGGGTATCCCGTCACGCCCGCATAGGGCTCGCGCGCGCTCATCAGCGGGTTGTTCAAATAAGCGTCGCTGACAATATTCCTTATATATTCCTCGTTGACTATGGACGAGAAAATGCGCAGCACAAGCCTGCCGCTCTGTTCGTTCACAGCCTCGGTAACGTAGCTTCTGAGCGAGGACACTCCGTTAAGCATCACAACCGCCTCAATTTCCTGTATGCTGCGCCTGTAGCTTATGCTTATTTCCGCCGTGTAGTAGGACACTATGCGGTTTAACTCATAGTTGAGCTCATCCACCGCGTAGGCGCCCATCGGGGTCTGGGTTTTTATCTCATAGCAGGCCGCAGCCATATCGTCCCTCACCGAGCCGGTATAGCCGCTGAAGCTCAGCTCTCCCGCGGTCTGTCCGCTGTTGACCATATCGCTTATCGCGTTCTTGAGCTGAGAGTAATTTTTTATTTCCGTGCCTGAGGAATCCCCTATGCTTTCTATCTCGTCTGAATACTCAGTTACATAGGAATGGCTTGCGGCAAACACGGACGCGCACGCCGATGCCGAGAGCATCAGCGAAAGCGCTGTCAACACAAGCAAAGCACGTTTCCTCATTCTGCCGCTCCCTCCCCGAATTCAAGCGGCGCGCAGCCGCTGCTTACTTGTCGTCGCCTATATAGGTAAATCCGTTGCCGAATACCTCACGCGAGTCGCTGACTATCAGGAACGCTCCCGCGTCAAGCTCCTTGATTATGCGCTTGAGCTCAACTATCTGACGTGACTTTATCACGCACAGGATAATGTCCTTTTCTTTTCCGGACCAGGCGCCTTCTCCGTGAATGAAGGTCACGCCGCGCTTGAGCTCCCCGACTATCGCGTTTTTTATCTCCACGCTGTTGTCCGTTATTACATAGCAGACCTTACTGTTCACCGCGCCATAGAGCACGAAGTCTATGACCTTAGAGCTTATAAACATGAAGATTATCGAGTACATTGCGCTGTCATAACGCCTGAAAATAAGAGCAAAGGCAAAGATTATCACAGCGTCCAGCAGCAGGATAATAGTGCCGAAGTTGATGTGCTGGTACTTCACACGCAGGAACTTGGCAACAATGTCCACGCCGCCCGTGGTCGCCCCCGTGGTATAAATGATTCCCAGCCCAAAGCCCTTGATTATGCCGCCATATATGGCCGCAAGCAGCGGCTGGTTCGTCGCGGCAAAGTCTACGGTGCTGAAAACGTCCACCAGCACCGAGCAGAGCATCATTCCCACGAAGGATGAAACCATGAAGTGCGCGCCGAAGCGCTTCCACGACACGGCGAAAAGCGGAATGTTCATAACAATGCTCAGCACGCCGACGGGCAGCGAGGTAAGGTAGTTTATTATCATCGCAATACCCGTCACTCCGCCGGTAATGATTGAGTTCGGGTAGGTGAAAAACTGAAAGCCGGCGGCGTACAGCACCGAGCCCAACACTATCTTTCCATACGTGAGAGTATGCGAAAGTATGCTTTTATTCATTTTCTACTGTGTTACTCCTCCATCATAGAAAGCTGCTGCTCTCCCCTGTCCTCGTCACGCAGAAGCGCTCCGGCGGCTGGCAGACTGCGAACGCGGTAGCGGGAGACATTTTTAATTGTGGTCTCCTCCAGCGGCCTCACATAATCAAGGCGGTATTTCGGCTTAAGGCTGATAATACTCACGCCCTGAGTCGTCCTGCTGGTTTTGGGCTGCAAAAGCGCCGTGGAAAACACCAAAGCTCTGCCCTCAGTCGTAAACACCGCCAGCTCCCGTTCACCTGTCAGCTCAAGCACGCAGCGCAGAGGGCTCTTATCCGAATATGCGCCGGTCAGGCGCTTTCTATTCGTCTTGGTGGCATAGGCCTCCACCGGTATGCGAGCGGCCTTGCCGTTTTCAAAGAACAGCAGAAGCTGCCCTGAGTAATCGCCCGGACAGAGCATATGAAGCACGCCCTCGCCCTCGTCCATCCCCAGCTGTGACGGCAGGTAAACACCCAGGAGGCTGGCCTTTCCATCCTCGAAGTCGCTTACACGCGCCTTATACACCTGCTGACGGTCCGTAAAGAACAGCAGCTCCGAGCGGTTGGTGCACTCAAAGGACTGCATGGGCCCGTCGTCCTCTTTGTACTTTTGCTCCCCGCTCATGCGCAGAGACTGCGGGGTAATCTTCTTGAAATAGCCGCCGCGAGAGAGAAACAGCGTTACAGGGTAGTCCTCCACGCTCTCCTGCTCGGAGTATTCCTGCACCTCGCTTGCATATACAATGCCGGTTCTGCGCGCCTCACCGTACTTTTTCTCTACCTGTTCCAGCTCGTCTATTATTATTTTGCGCACTCTGCGGCGGCTGGCAAGTATATCCTCGAGCTCGGCTATATCCTTTTCAAGCGCCTGCGTCTCCTCCACGCGCTTGAGAATATACTCCCTGTTTATGTTGCGCAGACGTATCTCCGCAACATACTCGGCCTGAATCTGGTCAATACCAAAGCCTATCATCAGGTTAGGCACCACATCCGCCTCGCGCTCGGTATTGCGTATTATTGCGATGGCCTTGTCGATATCAAGAAGAATCTTTTTCAGGCCGTTGAGAAGATGCAGCTTTTCCTTTTTCCTGGTCAGGTCGTGGAAAACCCGACGCTTCACGCAGTCGGTGCGCCAGGCGGTCCACTCGTCAAGTATCTCCCGCACGCCCATTACGCGGGGATATCCGGCAATGAGTATATTGAAGTTGCAGCCGAAGGAGTCCATCAGCGGCGTGGAACGGAACAGCTTCTGCATGAGTTTTTCCGGGTCCGTCCCCCGCTTGAGGTCAATGGCTATCTTAAGTCCCGACAAATCCGTCTCGTCGCGCATATCGGAAATTTCCTTGAGCTTGCCGGCCTTTATCAGCTCCGCGGCCTTGTCGATTATCGCCTCGACCGTGGTGCTGTAAGGTATCTCGTAAATCTCAATTACATTTTCCTTCGGAAGATGCCGCCAGCGCGCGCGTACCTTGAAGCTGCCGCGGCCCGTGCGGTAAATCTCCGCCATCTCCTGCGCATCGTATATTATCTCCCCGCCTGTCGGAAAGTCCGGCGCAGGCATGGTCGAGAGGATATCAAACTCCGAATCTTTTATATATTCCGCTGTGGTGCGGCAGACCTCGGCGAGATTAAAGCCGCAAATCTGGCTGGCCATGCCGACGGCAATGCCCATGTTCGACGACACCAGCACGTTTGGAAAGGTCGTCGGAAACAGGGTCGGCTCGGTCATGCTGCCGTCGTAGTTGTCCACAAAATCAACTGTTTCCTTGTCAATATCGCGGAAAAGCTCCGCGCATATTGCCGAGAGCTTGGCCTCCGTATAGCGCGACGCGGCGTAGGCCATGTCGCGGGAATAGACCTTGCCGAAGTTGCCCTTAGAGTCAACAAATGGCGTCAAAAGCGCCTCGTTGCCCCTGGCAAGGCGCACCATAGTCTCATATATCGCTGCGTCGCCATGTGGGTTCAGGCGCATCGTCTGGCCGACAATGTTCGCGCTTTTTGTCCGCGCACCGGTCAGCAGACCCATCTTGTACATGGTGTACAGCAGCTTGCGGTGGCTGGGCTTAAAGCCGTCAATCTCCGGTATCGCTCGCGAGACTATCACGCTCATGGCGTACGGCATATAGTTTTGCTCCAGCGTCTCTGTTATCGGCTGTTCAAGCACTTTTGCGTTCAGACCCATAACGTTCGGGGCCGCCGGACGTTGTGCGCTCCTGTCCTCTGTTTTCTTCTTTGCCATAAACTTGCTCCGTCCTTAAGCGTTTATCTCGCCTTTTTCCCCTTTTTCCTCTCGCCTGTAGTCAGGTCCCTGTGGCAGTATGGACATACCTTCAGCACGAGGCAGCGCCTGATTATGCGCTTGCCGCACCATGGGCACTTCAGTCCCGCGGCCACGAAGAAAAGGCACATTATAATACAGCCTATCGCGCCCATGCCCAGGTAATAGCTGGCGGCAGAACCGTTGGTGCCCGTCAGCATAGCCGCCACACAGCACACGATTCCGGCGATAAGAAATCCCTTTACAAGATTTTTCGCGGTTTCAAATTTCATCTGTCTGTCCTCCGTTTATCTTTCATTTCACGATATGTCCGCCAGGTCAAGGAATTTGTAGCCGTTTTCGGAGATGTGCGTCTTGCGTCCGCTCAGGTCGTCGCCCAGCAGCAGGTCAAACATGCGCGCGGTGCGCTCCACGTCCTCGGGCATGACCTTGATGAGACGGCGGGTCTCCGGATTCATGGTCGTCAGCCACATCATCTCCGGGTCGTTTTCACCCAGTCCCTTACTGCGGTTTATGCTGCATTTGGCTCCGTCAAGCTTTGCGAGCACCTCGGCCTTCTCCTTCTCGGAGTAGGCAAACCAGGTCTTTCCCCTGCTCTCAATTTCATAAAGTGGTGTCTCGGCGATGTACACATAGCCCTCGCGTATAAGCGTGGGCGTCAGGCGGTAGAGCATGGTCAGTATCAGCGTGCGAATCTGGAAGCCGTCCACATCTGCGTCGGTGCAGATTATCACCTTGTTCCAGCGCAGGCTTTCCAAATCAAAGCCGCCGATGTCCTTGTTTCTCTTGCTCTCCACCTCAACTCCGCAGCCGAGCACCTTCAGCAGGTCGATTATAATCTCGCTTTTGAAAATACGCGCGTAATCCGCTTTCAGGCAGTTTAATATCTTGCCACGCACTGGCATCAGGCCCTGAAACTCCGCATTGCGGCTCTGCTTGCAGGCTCCGAGAGCGGAATCGCCCTCGACAATGAATATCTCGCGCTTCGCCAGGTCCTTTGAGCGGCAGTCCACAAACTTGGCCACGCGGTTTGCGATGTCCACGCTGCCGGTCAGCTTTTTTTTGATGTTCAGCCGCGCCTTCTCCGCCTGCTCGCGGCTGCGCTTGTTAATGAGCACCTGTTCGGCAATGCGCTCGGCGTCGGCCTTGTTCTCGATGAAGTATATCTCCAGCTTCTCCTTGAAAAAGTCCGTCATCGCCTCCTGAATAAAGCGGTTGGTTATTGACTTCTTCGTCTGGTTTTCATATGAGGTCTGTGTGGAGAAGCAGTTGGTGACAAGTATCAGACAATCCTGCACATCCTGAAAGCTTATTTTGCTCTCGCTTTTCTGGTACTTTCCTGTTTTTTTGATATAAGCGTCCAAAGCGTAGACGAAAGCATTTTTCGCTGCCTTTTCCGGCGCGCCGCCGTGCTCAAGCCAGCTTGAGTTGTGGTAATACTCAATGCGGTTTACCGTGTTGGAAAAGCAGAAGGCGGCACTCAGGCGCACCTTGTACTCGGGCTTGTCCTCGCGGTCGCGTCCGCGGCGCTCGGTCTCGATGTAGTACGGCAGGGTCAGAGCGTTCTCCCCCGCTATCTCGGAGACATAGTCGCTTATGCCGTTTTCATACTTAAATTCCTCTGTCTCGAACCTTGAGCCATTCTGCCGGCGAAAACGAAAGGTCACGCCCGCGTTGACAACCGCCCGCCGGCGCAGCACGTCCTGAAAATACTCGCGCGGTATGTTTATATCGGTAAATACCTCAATGTCCGGCTTCCAGTGAAAGCGCGAGCCGGTCTTTTTGCGGTCCGCCGGCTCTTTGAAAAGCTCCTTGCCCTTTTTGCCAACGACATTGCCCTTCTTAAAATGCAGCTCATAGCGAAAACCGTCGCGGTAAATCTCCGCGTCGAAAAACTCCGAGCTGTACTGCGTGGCACAGGAGCCCAGGCCGTTGAGCCCGAGAGAGTACTCGTAGTTTTCTCCCTGCTCGTTGGCGTACTTGCCTCCGGCGTAAAGCTCACAGAAAACCAGCTCCCAGTTCCAGCGCTTTTCCTTCTCGTTCCAGTCAACAGGGCAGCCGCGGCCGAAGTCCTCCACCTCTATGCTGTTGTCCTCATAGCTTGTCACGGTTATCAGGCTGCCGAAGCCCTCTCTGGCCTCGTCTATGGCGTTTGAGAGAATCTCAAACACCGCGTGCTCGCAGCCGTCGAGCCCGTCCGAGCCGAATATGACGCCCGGGCGCTTGCGCACGCGGTCCGCTCCCTTGAGCTGTGAGATGCTCTCGTTTCCGTACTGCTGTGTCCTTGCTTGTGTCATCGGCGGGTTTGCTCTCCTTTTCCAGCGAGTTTATGTAAGAACCTGTCACAATATCTGGTACATATTTATTTTCAGGCTTAATTTATTTAGTATAATCCATTTGTACATAAAAAGCAAGAGTGATTAAGGTCGGCATGGATTTGCTTTTTCCCAAAATATATGATAGACTGTTGACGTGAAAATTTCCCGTGAGGTGCGTATAAATGCGGAAACGGCTTTTTCGTCTGACGGCCGCCGCGCTCCTGCTTCTGCTCCTGTGTGCCTGCGGCTCAATGGGCGCTCGCTCGCCATACAACGAGGTAAACACCCTCGACGGCGTGTGGCTCGAGGTCGAGTCCGCGATGCCCACTGGCGCGCGGATAAGCTTCTACAACGCCGCAGGACGCGAGGACCTTATACGCGGCCTGTCCTACTGCATAGAACAAACCGACGGCCGTCACTGGTACGCTCTGGACAGTAAACTCGATATTTCCGGAGGCCCATCGCTCGACATACGTATCCCCCGCGCGACGGGGAGCGTCTGCAATCCGGAGACCACCCCCGTGGACACAGCCGAATACGACTGGGAGTGGTCCTACGGCCAGCTTGAGCCCGGCGATTACCGTTTCATAATCGAGGTACTCTCGGACGAGTCCGCCCCGTCGGCCTCCGGCTTGCCCAAATACTACCTCAGCGCGGAGTTCACCGTCAGCGCGTAAGCAAATCCCGCGGGATATCCCGCGGGATTTTTCATTTTTCCTCGCCCGCAGCCCTGTCTATCTCCCCATGCAGATACGCCAGTGCGTCGGACAGGCTGCCGATGCTGTCTATCAGCCCGCACTCAACCGCCTCTTTGCCGGATATCACGCTGCCGACGTCGTTGGCCAGCTCGTCGGTAGTCAGCATATACCGCATGAGCTTCTCACGCTCAATGCGCGAGTGCGCGGTGACAAAGCCGACTATGCGCTCCTGCATCTGCTCGAAATAATTGTAGGTCTGCGACACGCCTATCACAACACCCGTCATACGCACGGGATGTATCATCATCGCCGCCGAGGGCGCGATAAAGCTTTTCTTTGCCGCCACTGCCAGCGGAACGCCTATGGAGTGCCCGCCGCCGAGCACCAGCGAGGCCGTGGGCTTTGTCATGCCGGCAATCAGCTCGGCTATGCCCAGCCCCGCATCCACGTCGCCGCCGACGGTGTTGAGCATGATAAGCAGCGCCCCTATCTCCTTTGACTCCTCTATCGCCGCGATAAGCGGCATAACGTGCTCGTACTTTGTGCTCTTGCTGTCCTCCGGCAGCACCTGATGCCCCTCCACCTGGCCGATTATAGTCAGGCAGTGAATCTGCGCCTTTTCCCCTCCGGTTTCAGCACTGCCCAGCTCGGTTAGCTGCTTGAGCTCGTTCTCGTCCACAAAAAATCCCCCTATCCGCAATTTTTGTTAGTCTTTGCGAATAGGGGATTTTTTATTAGTTTTTCTCGTAGACCGCTCTGACTCCCTTATATGTCATATAACAGTCAAATTTTGCCACGAGCTCAAACGGCGCGTGCATACTCAGCACCGGCACACCCGCATCAATCGTGCTGATATTGCGCTTTGCCATGTACACCGCCACGGTGCCGCCGCCGCCCTGGTCCACCTTGCCGAGCTCCGCCATCTGCCAGACAACGCCCGCGTCCGCGAAGATGCCCCGCAGCCTGCCGACGGTTTCCGCGTCGGCGTCGTTGGTGCCGGACTTTCCGCGGGAGCCCGTGTATTTACAGATACCCATGCCATAATTGATTTTTGCGTTGTTGCGCTTTTCGCTGACCTCGGGGAAATTCGGGTCAAATGCGTTGCACACATCCGCCGAGATACACAGGCTCTTTTCAAAGCAGCGTCGAAGGCTTGTGCCCTGAGCGCTGCACAGGTCCTCCATGAAGCACTCAAAGGCCGCGCTCTGCATACCGCTTGTGCCCTCCGAGCCTATCTCCTCCTTGTCCGCCAAAATGCACACCGCCGTAGTCTCGGGATTTTCGGTGTCAAATATCGCCTGAAGCTCGGCAAAGGCGCACACACGGTCGTCGTGGCCGTAGCCGCCGATGAGACTCCTGTCCAGTCCGATATCCCGCACGTCGAAGCCCGGCACAACCTCAAGCTCGGCGGATAGGAAGTCCTCCTCGGTTATTCCGTAGCTGTCGTTCAATATGCTCATAACCGCCAGCTTTACCCGCTCCTTGCCCTCGTCGTCATAGGGCTGGCTGCCTATGAGAACATTCAGGCTCTCGCCGGGAATTATCTCGTTTGCGCGCTTTTTGTACTGGTCCGCAGCCAGGTGCGGCAGAAGGTCCGTTATCACAAACTGCGGCTCGTCACGGTCCCTGCCTATCACGACCTCCACCGTCTCCCCGTTTTTGAGAGAAACAACGCCGTGCAGCTCAAGAGGAATTGCCACCCACTGGTATTTCTTTACCCCGCCGTAGTAGTGCGT
>CATJWA010000168.1 GCA_949744025.1 uncultured Eubacteriales bacterium | reverse complement strand
TTTTTCATAGCCTCCGCCTCCTCTTACTTCCACTCAAGCACAAGGTCACCGGCAGCGCGCACAACGTTGTTGTAGAGCTCCGTCGGCGGCACGGTCAGACTGCTTTCAAAACACCCCGCATAGAGCAGACCCGTTTCGTCATAGACCCACAGCAGGGGACCCGCCACCGCGCCGTAATCGCCCTGGCCGTCGCGCCTGTACCAGCGCGAAACGGCAAACCGCTCCCCGTCCCAGAGCATGGCGCTCACGGAATTGTCATAGCCCATGCCTATGTTCCAGCTCTGCGGCACCTCCCGGTACGGTCCCGCCTCCACCTCCTCGGGGTAGGCGCGCACATTCAGGCGCATTTCGTAGCCGCCGCCATCCTCAGCCTCCAAAAGCAGCAGGCGGCCGGCGATGGTCCACACGCAGTACAGCCCCTGCCCCAGCGCAACGCGGTCAATGCCGTCGTCCCTGTTGTATTCCTCGGGTAGCTTTTCAAGCTCAAGCAGCTTTGTTTTGACCGCCTTTTCCGGCTCGTTCAGCGCAAACTGCGTCAGGTACAGCGAGGTGCCGTCCGAGGTAAAAAGCAGCAGCCGTTCGCCGTCGCTGTCCAGCAGCTCCACGCGCTCATTTTCTTCAATGGGCAGCATGGCTTCGATATCGTTTAAATACACCTTCGTAACCTGGCTGTCCTCACCCTCATACTCAAAGGGCAGGCGGTAGATTCCGCGCCCGCCGGGCAGGACGGAAAAATCAATGCGTCCCTGCTCCCCGTCCGACCGCCACCGGTCAAAGATAAACCAGCACGCATTCTCCGTCACGACGCTCCATGTGCTGATGTTAAAGCCGTCCCAGACGCTGCTTCCCACCTCGTAAACCTCGCCGTCTATCTCCTCGTACACGTAATCCACCACACCGTCCATGTGCCACTCCACAATCTCGCCCTCGGGATTTTTGGATATGCTGACATCCACGGGCAGGGACTCCGTCAGCGGTATGCGGAAGCGTTCCGCCAGCGCCTGGCCGAGCGCACCCGTGGAGCCCCTGTTCGCTTCAATATAAGTCCCCCCGCCGTCATACTCATAAATGTAGCCCGGCAGGTCCAGGTCAAAGCGTATCGGAACAAAATCTATCCAGTCGCTCAGCTCCACTCGCTCTGTGTACTCCTGCGCCGCCGGGGCGCGGGAAGCCACGTCGCGCAGCAGCTCGCCATAGACAACGTAGAAATAATCCTCATACCCCCCGTAATATTCGTTTTCAAAATCAAACTCCGTGCCGAAATTGCCCCCGACGCCCATATTCATCATCAGGTCGGCATAAAGACCGTTGCCGTCGCGCCCCGCACTGTCTCTTATATTTTCTCTCTGCGCGGAAAAGCGGAAAGCCGTCCGCGCGCCGCCGTCTGGGCCCGTCTCAAGCACAGTGTCCCAGAAAAGATGCCCGCCGGAATAAACCGGGACCCTCAGTCTCATCCCCTCCGCCGCCGCTCTGTCGCCGTACAGCACCGTTTCACGCATTTCCACGGCCTCGCGCGTGCCGTCCACGGCCCGGTGGGCGCAGGCCAGCCCCGCGCCGGACAGCAGCGTGAGCGCCAGCAGAAGCGCAATCGCCCTGCGCATGGTCACTCCTCCTCTCCGTCGTCGCCGATGAGCTCGTCAAGCGCACGGCCTACCCGGTCGGCGCGGTAGTTGTACTTCTCCTTGACAAAGTCCATGAGCGTTTCGCCCCTGTCCTCAAGCTCGGACATGGACACGTCGCCGACTATGCTTCCCGAGCGTATCAGCACCGCCCTGCCTATAAACCCGGAGACCTCCTCGATAAGGTGCGTACTCAAAAGCACCGTCTCCCGCTCAGTAAGAATCCCCAGCAGCACCTTGTAAAAATCCTCGCGGTTGAAAACGTCGTTTCCGGCGAAGGGTTCGTCCATGAGAATGTAATCCGCGCCCTGGCTCAT
>CATJWA010000167.1 GCA_949744025.1 uncultured Eubacteriales bacterium | reverse complement strand
GTCGCCTCGGGCGTGGGCTCTGGCGTCGGGGCCGGGTCGGCCTGCTTGCCGCAGGCGGCAAGGGACAGTATCATTGACAGTGCCAGAATAAGTGTTACAAGCTTTTTCATTTTCTTCTCCTTTGCTGTGTTTGATAGACGCGGCCATATCCGTTATGACGCGGATATGGCTGTGCAAAAGACATTGTACCATACTCCCACGCATAAGTCCAGATATAGTTTATCTATCGTTTTTCGCGTTGTTTTTATTGTTTTTCGATAAATTTATATTGACATTCATTTCCGGCTGTGCTATTATTCGGTCATACGGAGGTGCTGAAAATGAATGGAAAAACCCTTGCCAGATTCACCAAATACCTGCTGGACTTCATGTTCTGGTCCGGTCTTGCGCTGACGGCCTCGCTGCCGTGGATATTCCGCTTTGCAGGGAGATTTTACCCTAATTTAGCCAACTACTATGCCTTCAACGTCGCGCTGTTCATGCTCTCGGGCGCGGGCGCGGTGCTGATAATATTCGAGCTGCGGCGCATGTTCAAAACCGTGCTGCGGGACGACTGCTTCGTGCGCGGTAACGTCACCAGCCTGCGGCGTATGGGCTTTTACGCCCTTGCCGTCGCGCTCGTCACAGCCGCGCGGCTGCTGCTTATTTTCACGCCCGCGACGCTTATAATCGTGCTGGTGTTCTTCATCGCGGCGCTTTTCTCCTTCGTGCTCGCCGGCGTCTTTGACAAGGCTGTGAGCTATAAGCTGGAAAACGACCTGACGATATGAGGTGGCGGGCATGATAGTTGTGAATCTTGACGTGATGATGGCGCGGCGCAAGATTGGCGTGGGCGAGCTGGCGGAGAAGGTGGGGCTGACTATGGCCAACCTCTCCATTTTGAAAAACAACAAGGCCAAGGCCGTGCGCTTTTCCACGCTGGAGGCGCTCTGCCGCGCGCTGGACTGTCAGCCGGGCGATATTTTAGCCTGGGAGGACGATGAGGAGGATAAGACATGACGGATAAAATACCTCAGCCGCGCTGCGCTGGGGAGGCCCCCGCTCCGGCCGCTCCGGTCCCTCTCTGGCAGGAGCCGGACGAGAGCGCAATGCACAAGGCCATGATGGAACAGCCGAAAAAACACCTGATATCCGCCGCTGTCTGCGGTCTTTCCTTAGCGCTCCTGTATTGTGACGCAGGAGTGGGCATAAATGTTCCCGTTTTTTCTGTAATTTTTCTCGCCTGCGTGATTTTTTGCCTGAAAGCCCTGGGGCTGTACGAACGCAAGCGCGTCCTGCCGCCCGCGGCGGGTATGCTGCTGCTGGGCCTGTCCACGGCGATGACGGCAAATTACGACGTCCAGCTTATAAACCGCGCGGGCATGGTACTGCTCACGGCGATGCTCCTGCTGAGCAGCTTCTGCGACACGGGAAAGTGGCAGTTCGGGAAATATTTCTCCGCCTTTTTCACGCTTGTTTTCACGGCGCTTTCACGCCTGCCCGACCCCGTCCGCTGTCTGCTCGCCCTTCGGCGCGGCGGCGGGGACACGGCCAAAAGCGGCAAGGCGCGGTACGTGCTGTTAGGGCTGGCGGTGAGCCTGCCGCTGGGCTTCGTGGTGGTGGCGCTGCTGGCCTCGGCGGACAGGGTGTTCGGGCTGCTGGTTGAGCGCGCGCTGTATTTCGACTTCGATTTGAGCGAGGGCGTGCTTACGGGCTTTGAGGCGCTGTGGCTGTTTGCGCTGGGCTTTTTCGGGCTGTTCTGTGCGCTGGCGGGGCAGGCGCAGTCGCCTGTGCCCTCCGCCGTGAAGGATGCAAGGCGGCGCGAGCCGGTAACGGCGATAACCTTTGTGTCGGTCCTATCGGCGATATACCTTGTTTTCTGCGCGGTACAGATAATGTATCTGTTTCTTCGCTCCGGTCTGCCCGAGGGCTTCACCTACGCCGGCTACGCACGGCAGGGCTTCTTCCAGCTTCTGTTTGTGAGTATGCTTAACGCCGCGCTGGTGGTATTCTGCTCGTGGAAATTCCGTGAAAGCCGCATTCTGCGCGCGCTGCTGACGCTCGTGTGCGCGTGTACCTACGTTATGATAGCCTCCTCGGCTTACCGGATGCTGCTGTACGTGGACGTGTACGGGCTGACCTTCCTGCGGATTTTAGTGCTGTGGTTTTTGGGCGTGCTGGCGATTCTTATGGCCGGAATAGTCCTGAGCCTCTACCGCCGCGAGTGGAACCTTTTCCGCTTCACCTGCTGCGTGTGCCTGAGCCTGTGGCTGGTCTTTTCCTTCGCCAAGCCCGACAGGATAGCGGCGCGGTATAACCTTGAGCGCTTCGGCCCCACGGACGAGGTGGTCTGCCTGACGCTCTATGAGCTGTCGCTCGACGCGGCGCCGGTGATGGCCGGCTGCGGGTACGACGGTGTTTTCTCCGAGGAGTGGAGGGGCTATCTGCAATATACCGTCCCCCGTGAGCTGGACGAACACGGCGTGCGCGGCTTTAATTTCGCGGTGTGGGAGGCGGCGAGGGCCGCGGGGTGCGTTCAGTAACAGCTAATAGCTATTGGCAAAGCGGGAATTTCATGCTATCATGTGAAAGGAGAGCTGATATGCTGGTGCTGGCGATTAAAAGGCTGCGGCGCGGCGTTGGATTCGTCGCAGGCAACCTGCTGTGCGCCTGTGTATCCGCGGTGTTGCAGTTCTTCGAGGTTGCGGCAGCGCGCCCTCGGCGGGGATTTCTCCGGTATTTCAGGCACCATAGACATCACCATCGCCGGCGTCATCATAATGCTCGCGGTGACGCTGATACTCAATTTTATTGCCCTGCTCCGGCGGGACGCGAGCCGATAGGGAGGAACATTTAATGATAAACTATGTCAATCAGGAGGCTTTTTTTGACTGGTACGACTCGGTGAGCAAAGCTGCGCACACTGACAGGGCCGCGCTGCTCGGCGAGCTGTTCAACGGCTACTGCCGGACCGGTGAGGAGAAATTTACTCTGCCGGCGACGCAGACTAAAAGCGGGCAGGAGGAGAGCTTCCCCTTCCGCTTTGAAAATGTCGGCTGCTGCGGGGCGAGCACGGTGTTTATTTACTTCAACTGAAAGGAAACAGGCGGCCAAGGCCGCCTGTTTCCTTTCAGTTGATGGGATTCGCTGCGTTCTGCGCCTCAGCTCCCGCCGCAAAGCGGCGGGAGCTTCGACGCTCACTTCGCGCAGAGTGTTTTTTCCGACGTACACGCCGCCGGAAAAAACGATTTCATTTTATTCGCGGCGTGCGCGCCGCGAATAGCTCTGCATAAAGAATTTGTAAGCGGCAAAGCCGCTAACAAATTCTAATATCTGCGAGGCTTGAAAACGCCGTCAAACGCTGGCGCACTGGAGGCAGCGGCGGACCTCGTCGCCTATCTCCGTGGTTTTGAGCTCATGCACACGCTCGGCATCAATCACCTCAAGAATGTCCATATACACGTCTGTGTGCCGCCATGGGGCGTTTTTGGCCACGTCCTCAGTTCCCCGCACTCTCATCACCACAATCGGCGTCTTTGCTTTCTGCGCAATCTTAAAAGCACCGTTTCGGAAGGGCAGCAGCTCCTCCCCCGTGTTTCTCGTGCCCTCGGGATAGATGAAGAAAGAGGTCACGTCGTTTTTCATCAGCTCCGCGGCCGCAAGTATGGTCTTGAGAGCAGCGCGGTCGTTTTCCCTGTCTATCGCCAGGCAGCCTATCTTATGCACAAAGCGTCCGATGAAGGGTATGCGCAAAATCGTGGGCTTGGCCACAAAGGCCAGGTCGTATTTTCGCATGGCCCATATTGTGAGCACGGGGTCAAAGCCCGAGCGGTGGTTGCTCACCATGAGCCATCTGCCCTGCGGTATTTTCTCCTCACCGCTGATATGTATCCGCACGCGGGCAAAGGCCGCGAGCACGCCCAGAACGTACTTTGAAAACGCGCAGTAAAACCCGCTGTGTGTTTTCTGCGGTTTGTTCGGGTCAATAAACAGCGACAAGACCGCGAGTATGAGCAGAAAAAGCACCAGCGCGGCCACAAGGAACGCCGCAAACCACACCGCAAGCATCAGGACCAGCGTCGCCCCCGTGTAGCCGCAGGTCAGGCACGCCGCGACGCTCAGCACAGCGCCGAGGCATATAAACGGCAGCAGTACCAGCATTTTTATTTACTCCAGAATCTGACTTTCTTTTTCCTTGGCTCCTCCGCCGTCTCTCCGTCCGCTTCCTCATCGGGTTCTCCCCCGCCGTCAGGCTCACCGTCCTCCGAGGGAGCTTCGGGCTGCGGTAAGGCGGCGGCTTCCGTTTCAATTTCGGCAGGCTCCTGCTCCGCGCTGTCCGGCTCGGCTTTTTCAACGGACTCAAGGCTTATTCCCGAATCGACAATGTTCGGCTCGCCGGCGGCTGCGGTATCCATGCGTCCGTCACCGCTCGGCTCGGCAGGAAAGGCGTCGGGCTGTCCGGCGGCGTCAAAATCGACAGTGTATATGCCGCGGGCATCCGTGGGCTTGACTTTTGTGATTATATCCTCGGCCAGTCTTTTAATTTCAGCTCGCTTGATGTAGGAAATCACCCCGCCGGCCACCGCCGCCGCGGCCGCGCCTATGAGCAGAACAGTGCCGAGTCCGTGTTTTTTAGCCATAGT
>CATJWA010000166.1 GCA_949744025.1 uncultured Eubacteriales bacterium | reverse complement strand
TCAACAGCCTGGCGCACGGCGTCGCCAATCTTTGCTGGATGTAGGCAGTCGCCGATGGGAATATAACGCGGCACAAGCGTCCTGTACGCCTCCAGCGCCTTGTTTGGACGCAGCCCGCAGGCGAGAACGGCCAAATCCGCGGGAAAAGTTGCCGTCTCCCCGTCTCTGTTCTCGGCATATACGGCGTTGTCACGGATCTCCCTTACCCTCATTCCCGTGTGAACGCCCTCCAGAGCCTTCATGCACTCAAGCATCGCCACGCGGTGGAAGTGCGGGGCCTCCGCGGCAAGGACATCCGTCATTTCCAGCAGAGTGACCGTATTACCGTTTTGCAGCAGCTCCACAGCCAGCTCGCAGCCCACCAGGCCGCCGCCGATTACGACTACTTTCTGCCCGGATACCCCCGACGCGTTCAGTCTCGCACCCTGAACGACATACGGCTCACCCGTGCCGGGTATGGGCGGGAGCGCCGGCTCCGAGCCCACGGCGGCAAACAGGACGTCCGGCTTTTCCTCCTTGATAACCGTCTCGTTTACCTCCGTCTCCAGCCGCACCTTGACCGGAAGCTTATACATCTCGTTTTCCAGAAGCGCTAAAAAACGCAGAATCTGCCGCTTGATGTATACGCCCTGCATGATGCCGAGCGCGCCGCCAAGCTGCGGCGATTTCTCGCAGAGCGTAACCGCGTGGCCGCGCCTCGCTGCCGTGATTGCCGCTGCCATTCCCGCGGGACCGCCTCCGGCAATCAGGAGCTTTTTACGGACTGCCGGCGGCCTGAGCTCCTGAAAGCGCAGCTCCCTGCCTATGCTGGGGTTGACTGTGCACAGCAAATCGTCCCGCGTCATCATCGCGTGGAAGCACTCGTGACAGCGCAGACAGCAGACCACCTCGTCCGAGCGCCCCTCCGCAAGCTTTTTGGGGAGATACGGGTCCGCGAGCAGCTGACGGCCCAGGGCCAGGATATCCGCCTGCCCGTCGGCAAGAATCTCCTCCATTTTGTCGGGGTCGGACAGGGCGCCGACGGCCACGACGGGTGTTTGGACATGCTTTTTTATCTCCGCGGCAAGGCAAACGTTTTCCCCGTGCTTCTGAAACACCGTCGGGTGCATCAGCGCCTCGGAATAAACATACTCCTGCGTCCCCGCGGAGACATGGATGAGGTCAACCTTCCCGTCCAGGAGCTTCGCAATCTCTATGCCCGTGTCAATCCCATACCCGCCCGGACAGCGCTCGCTGCCGCTCATGCGGAACTCTATGGGGAAATCGCGCCCGGTGTACTCGCGGATTTTCTCAATCACCAGCAGGGCGAAGCGCATTCGGTTTTCCAGGGGACCGCCGTATTCGTCCGTCCGGTGGTTTGTCAGCTGGGAGATAAACTGATGTATCAGCCAGCCGTGTCCGCCGTGAATCATGCACATGTCAAAGCCGCAGCGCCGCACGAGCGCCGCCGCGCGGCCGTAGGACTCGGCAAGCTCCTCAATCTCCTCCCCACTCAGCGCGCGCACCCTGCTGTAAAAGGGGCTGGGGTGGCCGTTCGTGCCCTCCTGGTCCTTGATAATCTTGGAGGGACCGATGGCCTGCCCGCCAACAAAGGCGGGCGGGCACAGTCCTCCGCCGTGGCTGAGCTGAATGGAGGCATAGGCGCCGTGGGTGTGTATGGCGTCCGCGAGGCGGGACAGCCCGCTTATCTCGTCAGGGTCATCTAAAGGAATCTGCCTGGGGTGGGAGCGCCCATCCGCGATGCGCACAATGCTCTCGCCCACGGTCACGACGGCGCAGCCACCGGCAGCCTTCTGCTCATAGTACGCGATTACGTCGGGGTTAATCCTGCCGCGGTCCGACAGCAGCGCGACGGACGTAGGGGAGGAGACGATGCGGTTGCGGAAGGTCAGGGAGCCTACCTGAATAGGCTGTAGCAAATGATTATATGGCTTCAATGTATGCACCTCTTATAAACCTTGAAAATCTTGCTTCATAAAAAGCAGGTAATCAATCTGGTAATACCCGATTTGCGGGGGTGGCGTAGAAATCTCTGCCGTAATGCAGAAATCCCTCATAGAGGTCCTTGCCGGGACCTGAAACCATCTCCACGGCCAGCATATTATTTTCGTCCAGCAGCGTGGGGGCAAAGATAAAGCAGCCACCTTTTGCACAGTCCTCAACAACTCGTTTGGCCTCCTCGAACATGACCTCTCTGCTCGCGTCCACTCGGCCGGGAGCGTTCTGGGAATCAAAGCCGCCGCAGATGACGAGCTTATTCCCGAAGCGCTTTTTGACGGCGGGGATATCGTTGCAGGCCGAGGCGGGGAAAAAGGAATCGACGCCAACCTCTACATAATCTCCCAAAACGGCCGAGCAGTTGCCGCAGGTGTGCTGCTCGGCTATCATGCCGCAGTCTTTGATTGCGGCAATAATTCTCGCCTGCTGAGGCTTGAGCAGCTCGCGGTAGGTTTCCGGGCTGATAATAAGGCCGTCGGCATCCGCGATATCGTCTGTGTACATAAACACATCGGGATTGAGATACTTTTTGACGCAGCGGATAAGCTCGATTTTATAGTCGGCGATGGCTCCAAAAATGTCGTAGCAAATCTCAGGCTCAGTGAGCATGGCAACACAGGCGTTCTCAAATCCCATCAGGATAGTGAGTCGGTCAAAGCAGCCCTGCTCACTGAAGTACACCATAACCTTGTTGGGGTCATACTGCTCCAGCTCGACTTTGGACAGAAAATCCCAATCCCAATCCGCCGGATGTGGAATGGAGATGATGTCGCGCCAGTCTTCGATATCATCGATATCCAAAATAGCGCCGCCTTCCTCGGGGGTGGGCATTCCGTGCAGCAGGTTCCATTTGCAGCCGAAAACATCAAGCTGGATACCCTGAGCTACCGCTTCACCGCGAATACCGCATTCGTTGCCAGCCCAAAAACCCACATGGCAAATGGCGTCACGCACAATTGGTATCCATTCGGGAACACCATGATTATAGGCAATAAGGCAATTTTCCCGTTCTGTGAGCTTCTTGTCCATAGGCTTACCTCCTCTTGTTCAGCTTCCTGCTCCTTAAGTCAGGGGAAGCAGCAGATGGGACTGTCCGAAATAAATCTTATGCTCCACGCTCTGCATGAAGGGCATACGGTAGCTGCCGTTCATGGCCATGCGGCCCTTCATGTCGTCCTGGTTGCGGATAATGAGCTCCAGCCTGTGGCCCTTCTGGAATACGCAGGCCATTGGGAGCATGTGAATGTTGTACTCGTATACCTTCCCCGCCTCGATGGGAACCGGCTCGGCCCAGGGATGCACGGGATGGGAGGGGGTGGACTTTTCCCCGTCCAGTGCGCGGAACTTCGCGCGCAGCGCGCCGGAGGAGACCATGAACTGCTCGCCGTTTTCGTCCACATCCAGCAGGTCGGCATACCAAGTGGTGTCGTCACAGTCAATGGATGCGAAGATGTTCAGGGAAAGCTCGCCCACGACCTCCAGGTCCTCCTCCAGAACGCCGGTGCTGTAGCGCAGGCAGTAAACGGTGGGGTCAAGGTAGGGCGCCTGCTGCTTGAGAACGTCGGGCTCTGCGCCGGCGTCGGGGGCCTGTGTACTCAGACCGCCGTCAGGCTGTAGGTAGAACTCCGTGTGCTTTGTGCGTTTCAAAGGCCACTCATTCTCAAAGCGCCATTTCTCGATGCCCATTATGTACAGCTTGACTCTGGGCTCGTCCATGATGCCGTTGTCCATTCCCTTGAGCCAGTGCTCATGCCAGCGCACCATCTCGTCGTGGTATTCGATATAGGGACGCACGGTGTTGATGGGGGGATAGACAATCAGCTTTTTCTGCTCCTCGGGAGTGGAGACGCTGTTCCACACGTCCATAGTGAAAAATTCATACAGGCGTTGGTTCCAGGGGGTGCCGAGATAAATCGGCAGGTCTATCTCGCTGACCCTGTCCTCATTTGTGAAGGCGTGGGAGCTCACGCCCTTTGCTGGGTGCAGGGACTGAAGCAGGAAATCGAACATCACGGGGTTTTTGCGGGGGTAACGCAGGAAGGAATACCATTTGGTATTGTACCTGTAGTCGGGGAACTGCCGGGCCTCCTCCAGCAGCTTTTCAAGCTCGGGGTGACCGAGCATCAGCGGGGTCATTGGGGTGTATTCGTAGTTGGGAACGCCGGGAGGCGAGTCGTTGCCGTGGCCGCCGGTCTCAATCATATAGGGGGCCATGATGTCAACGGTTCCGTTGAAGTAATCCCAGGTGCCGCAGGCGCACTCGTCGCAGCGCAGGGCCGCCAGGTGCGGGGGCTTGACGGCTCCCGCGTGAATCTGCATAATGGAATAGGCGGAGGGGCCTATCATGCCCACCTTGCCGTTACACCAGGGCTGCGCGGCAATCCATTCGACCATGTCGTATATATCCTCGGGGTTGAACCAGGGCTTTGTGCCGTGGCCCTCGGAGCTGCCGATGCCGCGGGGGTCGGGGATAACATGGGCGAAGCCTCTGGGCACGGTGTAGTTGAAGTCTCCGGCTTCGAGAGAGCCGTCCCAGAAGGGAGAGTCCAGATACGCCTGGGGATTCTCCGCCAGCCACTCGAAGGCCTCGTTGTTGTCCTTCTGCCAGTAGGCGTAGGCGAGAAGGGCGGGGAATTTCTCTCCCTCTGCGTCGGGGCGGTAAACGTCCGTGTAGAGATGGATTCCGTCGCGCATGGGCACCCTGACGTCCTTTTCCAGCTTCACCCTGTAGGTCGGCTGCGTCTCCTCGCCCTTGATAATCTCGGGATAGCCGTCGAAAAGGCGGCCCAT
>CATJWA010000165.1 GCA_949744025.1 uncultured Eubacteriales bacterium | reverse complement strand
CGGCCTGCTGCCCGACGAGGAGCTGGCCGAGATGAAGAAAGCCATCAAGCAGCTTGTTTTCGACATGTTCCGCCTTGAGTCCCAGGTGATAAGCGACGCTTACGGCGGCGAGAAATTCGGCAGCGGCATCTATTACCGCCTCACCTACGGCCGCGGCGCGGAAAAGGAGATGCAGGAGGTCATTCTCGTCTTTGAGGAAAAGCTGCTGATAAACACCGTCGGCAAGATTCTCGGCATCCAGACCAACAAGCTTGACGCCATGCTCGTCAACGCCGCGCGCTACACTGCCCGCCAGTTTGTCGGCCGCATCCGCGAGCATTTCCCGTCCATGGACGACTATGAGCTGCGTCAGGAAAATCTCCTGTCCTACGAGCAGTTCCGCAGGGTGTTCACCCGCAAGAAGCCGCAGGTCAGCCTGCTGCTGAACACCGGCGGCGAGGGCTATTTTGCCTTCTGCATGATAGCGCCCCACCTGCTTGCCGAGGGCATCGGCACTCCGATAGAGGCCGAGAACGCCATGGACGAGGTGGAAAAGTACCTCTCCCGCCGCGAGGAGCTCGAGCAGCTCGAGCGGGCCGGCGGCAAGCCGAAAATTCTCGTAGTGGACGACTCCGCCACGATACGCCAGGGCATGAAGTCTCTGCTGGAGGCGGATTATGAGATTTTGCAGGCCGAGTCCGGTGTCGCGGCCATCCGTGCCATAACGCTCAACCGCCCTGACCTTGTTCTGCTCGACTATGAGATGCCGGTGTGCGACGGCCGCCAGACGCTGGCCATGCTGCGCTCGGAGCCGAGCTTTGCGGACGTGCCCGTAATCTTCCTGACCGGCCGCGGCGACCCCGAGCTTGTTCAGAGCCTGCTTGCCCTCAAGCCCTCCGGCTATTTGCTCAAGGACCTGAAAAAAGAGGACATAAAAAAGAAAATCGACGCCTTTTTCGCAGGCAGAAAATAAAAAATCCCACTCCAAAAGGAGTGGGAGGGCCCAAAAAGAGCAAAAACAGCGCCCCTGACAGGGGCGCTGTTTTTGCTTTCGGGTTGTCAGACTGCGCTGCCTGTCCGGCAAACGCTCCGGTGCGTCGTTCCGTCGGGTTTGAGGCAGCGAGCTTGCGCCAGCACGCTTGAGCCTGCGGGTTTGATGCATTTGATGCAGCGGGTTTAAGGCAGCAGGCTTGAGCCGACGCATCGGATTTGATGCGTCGGGTTTGCTCCGTCACATTTGAGGCGGCAGGCTTGAGGCGCCTGCGCATACCTGTACCGGCTCCGCCTGCGGCCGCGCGCGGCAGGGCGCGGGACTTCGGAAACAGCTGGTGTCAGAACGGGTGGCAAAGGCACTGGGGCTGATGGTGTCACGGCGGGGATTGCCGTAGACGGCCGGCATCATGGCGGGGGTGCTGGGGCGGCTTGCCTCATGGCAGGGGCGGCGGTCGGGAAGGCTGCCCCTGCCTCACGGCAGAGGAGGACGGCGGTCGAGAAGAACGCGGCCGAAACAGCACAGCGTTATTTCCGAGCTGGCGGGGATGGTCATGTCCGCGTCCGCGCGCTTGCGGTTGAGCGAAAACAGATAGGTATTTCCGTAATTGTCCCGGCAATACTGCTTGCACTTCATGTCTCCGTCAACAAAAAACAGACCCACATCACCTATCTCCACCCTCCCGCGCTTGACAAGCACCACGCTGCCGTCGGCTATCCACGGCTCCATGCTGTCGCCCTGTATCCGCGCGGCAAAGTCCGCCTTCGAGGTCAGCGGGACCTCGTAGTCCTCGTAGTCCTCGCCCAGGGCGGGGGAGGCGTAGCCCGCGGCGGCGGGCGTGTAGTACAGCGGGATGATTTTGCCGCGTTCCTGCCCGCTCTCCTCCCTGCCTGAGTCAAGCCGCTCCAGCTCCGCGTCGAGCACAAGGCTGGTAAGCCGCCGGCCGTGCTCGTCCAGACGCCTGTATCGGCTGACAAGCCCGCGCTCGGCCAGACTCAGGCTGTCAGCGCCGGCCTCTCCGCCGTAAAACGCGCTCACCGGCGCATCCAGCGCGCGGCATATCCTCAGCAGCACGTCGAAATCAACCTTCATGCTGTCGCGCTTTATCAGGCTGTACAGCGTCTGCGAGGACACTCCGGCGCGGCGGCTGAGCTCGCTCACGCTCATGCCGCGCTGCGCCAGCAGCTCCTTGAGAATACTGCCAATCATCGCGCCGACCTCCCTTCGCGAAAAATACAAAAAAACATGGTAATCTGCTCTCAGCCTACACTTTTCATGGGAACAGGATACCATGTTTTTGCATAAAAGTCAACAATTAAATACGCAAACGCATAATTTTCTCTTGACAAATTATGCGTTTGCGTGTAAAATTTAGTTAGTGGTTATGCAAATGCGTAATTATTTGGCAGGGGGAGGGCCCCTGCGCCTCAAGGGTAGTTTGCCGCCGCTTGCATCGGAGCGGGGGTGGGCTCGCCACCGGCGGGAAGCATCGCAGGGAGAGTTCCGGCCCTGCGGGGCCGGCGGGGGCAGGAATTTCGGCCGGCGGGGGCGACCTACTTTTCCACGCAAGGGGGATGCCGCATCCCTAAGGCGGCAAAGCCGCCAAGGGCTGCGCAATACCTTGTGGGAAAAGAAGGCAAAAGCACGCCAGAGGGGAGGAACACCCTTCCGAACGGATTTTCCTCCCCTCTGGACACCCCTCTTTTCCACAACGGCCAAATGGGGCCCTGCGGGTCCTGCCTTTGGGTTCCCCGGGGAAGCGGGCCCGCCGCTGCTCGGCATCGCGCGGGGGATATGGGCTTGCCCATGCGGGCGGCGCAGAGCCGCAAGGCCGG
>CATJWA010000164.1 GCA_949744025.1 uncultured Eubacteriales bacterium | reverse complement strand
GAAGCTCCTGCATTTTTCTGCGCGCTGTTTCATCGTCCACCGGCTCGTCGGCTCTCACCACAACTGTAAACTTGAAACGGCCGCCGTATTTTTTCACCAGCTCGTACTTGTTCACCGCTGTCTCCTGACCCCTCCAGGTGTCCGCGCCCATTTCGATTATCGTCGGAATGAGCTTGTCAATCTTGCCGCAGGAGTGCAGGTCATATATCATTCCCTCATCATGTACAGCCCTTATAAGCTTGCGGACATAGGGCTCAATCATCTCCTTATGAGCCTCTTCAGAGAATATAAGCGAGTCCTGCGTACCCCAGTCGTCATGCACGGTGACAAACTCCACATTGAAATATCTGTGCATACGTTTTATGTAGTCAATATAAAAGTCTGTCAGACTCTCAAACAGAGCGTGAACATCCTCCTGCTGCTCCTCATCAATCAGAGCAACCGCCGCATCTTCAAAGCCTATAAAGGAGATTAGTCTCTCAAAAAGCCCGCTGTACACCGTGGTGCATATCAGCTTGTCAGTATTCAGATAGTCCGCATTCTCTCCGGCATATCTCTCCCAGTCAATCGCGTCCAGGTCCGGAAAAACAACCTTCTCCTTCCACTCGGAAATATCGTCAAGCAGATGCATGGTTTCCATGGAGCCGCGGGCCACAGGGTCGTAATACCAGTTTACGCCGAACCAGTCCGGCCCGCCGTATTGACCGGTAAACGGCTTCTGCTGGGCAACAGTTCCGCGTGCGATGTATTCGGGTACAAACTCGGGCAGGAAATTGAGCATATCAGTACTTACCGGTTTCCATTCCACCGGCTCGTCCCTGAAAAAGTGAATCAAATTCTCGCGCGGCGTATACATAAATATACCTCCAGTTCTATTGTGGGAGTGTATCTCGTCAGCCTTTCGTGCATCAGAAATTTATTCAAACAGCATCTGCTCCATAAAAAGCTGCGAAAAGGCAGGCAGCTCCGCCAAATTAAGACAGCGGGCCTCTATGTCCGAAAGCGTACTGCCCTCATCCAGAAGCATCAGCGCCGCGCCGCTCAGAGCTGCATTTCCAATCGCCTTTGCCCTGCTCTCCAGCTCCGGCGGGAACAGACCGATTCGCGCAGCGTTATGCAGATTCATCCTCGTACCGAAACCACCGGCTATGTACAGCGTCTCCACGTCCTGCGGCTTAAGCCCCTGCTCCTGCAAAAGAGTGCGCATGCCGGCGCAGATTGCACCCTTCGCCAACTGGAGCTGGCGCACATCCTCCTGATAAAGACATACCTCCCCAGACAGTCGGTAAGTCCCGTCCTCCATAAAGCCTGTTTCGTCTATGATTTCCTCGTCCAGCAGACACGCGGCCAAATCAATTAGACCGCTCCCGCATATGCACACAGGCTCCGCGCCGCCGATTGTTTCCATATGCACAGTACCATCGTGCAAAAATACTTTGTCCACCGCTCCCGGAACCGCCGCGCCTCCGCAGCGGATGCCCGCCCCCTCAAACGCGGGTCCGGCCGCCGTGGCACAGCAGGTAAGCTTTCCATCGTGCCAGAGCACAAGCTCCCCATTCGTTCCCAAATCCGCCAGCAGGGCGGTCTCCTGCTTAGCGCACATGCCGCTTGAGAGCACGGCGGTGTATATGTCCGCGCCAACAAACGCTCCGAAGCAGGGCGGATAATAAACCCGTTCCTTCTCATATCCGAACAGGCAGTCCGCCAGAAACGGCGCGTGAGACAGCGGCTCAGGATTTCTTCCGGTATAGAGATACAGCATCGTGGTATTTCCCGTGATAACGGTTCGTACCAAGTCCTCCGGAGCGATCCCTGCCTCGGTGCATACACGCCGTAAAAGCTCCTCAACAGCGCCGCGCACCAGCCCTGTAAGAAGATTCTGCTTCCCCTCCACAGCAGCCTGAATCCTGCCAATAACGTCCCCTGCGAGCATACGCTGAGGGTTTTCCATTCCCATTGGCGGCAGAAGCTGCCCATCCTCAAGCCTTATCAGGCGCACGGCCAGCGTTGTCGTTCCAATGTCCACAGCCGCCGCAAAGCCTGCGCGGCCCTGCACTGTGCGGCAAGGCGGAAGCTCTCCCTGCGTCTCAATGCGCGAGATGCTGCGCCTGTCGGTAAGGTAAAGCTCCGCGTCACCGGTAAGCTGTGCCTGACAGGTCAGAATTTTCCCGTTTTCGTCCGGCTGCGGGTCAAATCCCCCCGCGGCAAGCGCTGTGCACTTGCCGCATAGGCCATTTCCCCCGCATGGGGTTTCCGGCATAAGCCCCGCCTGCTCAAGCAGCGGGGCCAGAGCCGTCCGTCCCGAAAAAGGAATAGACAGGCTCTGTCCGTTTACATGTACATTAAGCTGCGGCATGGTTCATTCCTCAAACAGCACCGCGCCGAAATATGTCACGGTGTCTTTCCCGTTGATGTAAGGCAGTCCGGCATTTCCCGCCGTTACGGAGACATTTATTCCGTAAGCCTCCAGAGAACTGAGCGCCAGCTTGGGATTCCGGCAGGGGATGCCGTCAAGTATACCGCATCTCTCGCAAAGAGGGCATCCACCACCCGACAAATGCAGGAACTCTCCCCCAATCTCCTCCGTCAGTGCAACCTGAAGCCTGGAAGAAAGCCGCGCGTGTTTTTTCTTCGCCTCAATCATTCCCTCAAAATCAAAGGAATCCTCCAGCGGAAACACCGTCTGGTACAGAACGCCCTTCGGATAGCGCTTCGCCTCGGCCATCAACTCGTCAATAGGCCCCACGGATGGGGGGCACATGTAATTCTTCCCGTAGACTCCGCAGCTGTTCATCTCGCACATATCTCTGAAGGAGCGGTCATAATCAATCTGCCGCGCGTCTATCTCGGCACAGCGCAGCGCGCCGAATTGCTTCGCCAGAGCCTGAATCCGTTCTGCCTTCATGTCCTCGCCTCCACGCCTGTTGACCTTGTTGATTTATGCGGTGAGTATCTCCGCCGCGCATATAGCCGCAGAGGCGGCATCTACAGTGTAGTAGTCCGCGCCGACGCTGTCGCAGAATTCCTGCGTTACAGGCGCGCCGCCGATCATGATTTTAACCTTGTCCCTGATACCGGCGTCCTGCGCGGCCTTGACCACGTCGCCGATGGAGTTCATTGTCGTCGTCAGCAGGGCCGAGCAGCAGATAATCTGCGCCTCATTCTCAATAGCAGCCTGAACAAATGCGTCGCCGGACACATCCACGCCCAAATCGACAACATCAATGCCCTTACCCTCGAGCATCATCTTGACAAGGTTCTTGCCGATATCATGCAGGTCACCCTTCACGGTTCCTATAACCGCCTTGCCGAGGCTGGTTCCGCCCGTCTCGGCCAGCAGGGGCTTGAGAATCTCGGTGCCTGCGCTCATGGCGCGTGCGGCCACCAGTACCTCGGGCACGAAAATCTCGTTGTTGCGGAACTTTATGCCCACCGCGTCCATGCCGGGAAGCAGTCCCTCGGTAAGCACCTTCTGGGGCTCCATACCCTCTTCTAACGCCTGCTTTACAAGCGCCACAACCTGCTTGCGCTTTCCACGCTCCAGGGCCTCGCCAATCTCAGTCAAAATGCTCATAAGAATACCTCCATTTTCATTTTTTGCTTGTTACGATGTGCAATATTTATGATTAAAAGCTTATCAAATTAATGAAATAACCGCAACCACAAAGTTAAATGATAAAGCGAAATTACCAAAAATCGCAACAATTTTTCATGACTGGCTGCTGCGCTCCCTGCTCTGGTCTATTCGCCTGCTGTGTTTGCGGTAATAATCCGGAGTAACACCGACAAGGCGCTTGAACACCTTGCAGTAATAGCTCTGGCTGTCAAAACCGCAGGCCGTGTGAATCTCCGAAATCGGTATGCTCCTTTCAAGCAGCAGCGCTTTGCTTTTTTCCACACGCAGCTCGTTGAGGTAGGTACGGAAGCCGCAGCCCATCTCTGCCTTGAACAGCTTAGAAAAATGCGAACGGGAATAGCACACATAGTCGGCCACCTCCTCAAGCGTCAGCTTTTTTTCACAGTTGAGCTGCATGTAGCTTATAGCCTTCCGTATGGTGTTTTTATATTTCGAGCTCATCTGCTCAAACACAAGGTCCGTGTACTGCCTCATTGCCTGGGCCGTCCACCAGGCGATTTCCTCCTGTGAGTGAAGCTTGCCGAGCTGTCTGATGTGCTTCTCGCTCAGCCCCAGGACAAGCCCAGTGTCCGCTCCGCCCTGTACGGCCGCTCGCGACAGACCCGACAGCAGCTCCGTGATACGTATTTTCCTCATGTCCTCACTCGGGACAAAGTAAAATATATGCCCCAGGAGCTCATTAAGCAGCGCAATGGCTGTGAAGCGGTCACCTCGCGCTACTGCGGCGAAAAGCTCCTGCTCCTTTTCAATGGGATATCGTCCTGCATGTGTGCCCGCCTTGGCCTGGTGGATATACTGCCCTATCTCCCTTTGCTGCCAGTCCTCACCCCGTCGGCGCAGCAGCTCACGGCTGTCATCGCCTATGCAGACAGTGCCGGCAAACAATATAACCGACAGACTGCTCAGCTTCCCGGGCTCCATCTGCGCAATTCCGCTCAAAAAGCTGCACAGCTCGCCCATCTGCTCTCCGGAAACCTGCCTCTGCTCAGCCAACTCCTCCGACAAATCGTCTGCCTCCACAAGCCGCACAGGCCCCGAAACCAGACCGCCCGCCAGACTGCCGCCCACTATGATCGGACTTGCGCAGTAGGCCAATCCCGACGGGCAAGTGTATACATAGCGCCCACCCAGGCTCTCCGAATAGCGTATGCCCTGAAAATGAAGCCTTTCACATGCAGGCACCTTCCCCGGAAGCTTTCTGAGGTACGCACACTCATCAATATAGCCGGCGCTTCGGTATAAGGCCATTCCGTCTGCGCTCAGAAGCCGGCAGCACACGCCGCTGAATGCGGCGACAGAATCCACAATCAACTTTGCCGTATCCAAATCAAAGGCAAATGCGTCAGCGCCGCTCATGTCAATCACCGTCCTAAAAATAGTACAAAACTTTCACAAATCGCAAATAAGTTTTATGTAAGCGGAAAATAACTGTGATATACTTATAGTTAATAATCCTTATTCAAATCTGATTTTCTACGCAAGGAGGAAAACAATATGCTCCCGAAAGAATTAGTCTTTAATGCTCTGGAACACAAAAGCACTCCGCGCACGCCTTGGATTCCCTTCTCCGGCGCCCATTCCGCCAGACTCAAGGGCTATACCGCCACCGAGTTTCTTCAGGATGAGGACAAGATGGTCGAGTGCCTGCTTGAGGTCAACCGCCTTTTTAAGCCGGACGGCCTGTGCTGCATCTTTGACCTTCAGGTCGAGGCGGAGATTCTCGGCTGCGACCTGCTCTGGGCGGACGATGGTCCTCCCTCCGTGGCCTCCCACCCGCTCGACTGTGACGAGGATGAGGACCCCGTGGTTCCCTGCGAGTGCACCATTCCCTCCGCCGAGGACGGCCGCATTCCCCTTATATGCCGCTCCATGCGCCGTATAAAGGAAGCCATAGGCGACACCACCGCGCTTTACGGTCTTATCACCGGTCCTTTGACTCTGGCCTCCCACCTGCGCGGAAGCAACATATTCATGGACATGTTCGACGACGACGAGTATGTACATGACCTGCTTGACTTCTGCAACAAGGTTGCCTTCAAGATGGCTGATTACTTTATCGAAGCGGGTATGGATGTCATCGCCGTGGTTGACCCCCTCATTTCCCAGATATCCACCGCGCATTTCGAGGAGTTCATAGCCGAGCCCTTCACCGCACTGTTCGAGCACATAAAATCAAAGGGAGCCTACGCCTCCTTCTTCGTCTGCGGCGACGCAACAAGGAATATTGAGGTCATGTGCAAAACCGGCTGCCACAGCATCTCTGTCGATGAAAACGTCAATATCCAGACGGCCAAGGCCATCTGTGACAAGTATAATGTCTCCATTGGCGGCAACATTCCGCTGACCACCATAATGCTCCACGGCACGCAGCAGGACAACATGAAATATGTCATAGACATGCTCGACTCGTTTGAGGATACTACCGGCCTTATCGTGGCCACCGGCTGTGACATGCCCTTCGGCATTCCCTTTGAGAACACCATAGGCTGTATGCAGGCCGCCCAGCACCCCGATGAGGTGCGCGAGATGGTAAAGGACTATGTCGCTGAGGACGACACCGACCTGTCCGCCGTCGAGCTGCCAGACTACACAAATCTGAAAAAGCCTCTTGTCGAAGCCTTCACACTTGACCCCGCCACCTGCGCGGCCTGCACCTACATGGTCGCCGCCGCGGACGAGGCCAAAGCCGCTTTTGGTGACGCGATTGACTACAAGGTCTATAAATACACCATTAAAGAGGATATCGCCCGCACAAAAAAGATGGGCGTGCCCAACCTCCCCTCACTGTACATCAACGGCGAGCTGAAGTTCAAGTCCATCATTCCCTCCCGCGAGGAGCTTGAGGCGGCAATACGCGCGGTGATGTAAGCGTAAACCAGCGCTTTACGCGGCGGAGCTTTCCCCTCCATTAGCCGTAAGCGGTTGGCGGAGGGGATTGTCCCCCGTTTTTCTAACGCTTCTATTCTCCCACTACTCAGCCATTTTCGCAAGCTATTTTTTCTGACATACCCACAGAAAGGAATTTACCTTATGCTTCCCGACCCTGCACGCAGCGCTCAGCTTGTTGCGCGCTGTCTTGAATTATACGACGCGGGAGAGCCGCTTACTCCTGCCGGCATAGCCTGCGAGCTCATGGACCTGCCGGAACTGCCGATGCACTGTCCGGACCACCATGTCCTTGTCCCTCTCGCCCTGCTCACCGCAGCGCATATGCGCTGCGCCCGCGGCCGTGACGCTCTTGCAGCCGACCTGAACACTGCTGCAAAGCGCGCCGGCGAGGTCCCCGGCGGTCTGTGCGGCAACTACGGCTGCTGCGGAGCCGCTATTGGCGCGGGAGTTTTCGCCTCCGTATGGCAAAAAACCACTCCCACCTCCAAGTCCGGCTGGTCTGCCGCCAATGCCATAACTGCACGTTGTCTTGAAGCCGTTGCCTCCATCGAGGGACCGCGCTGCTGCAAGCGCGTGGTTTGCCTGTCGGCAAATGCCGCTGCTGAAGCCGCGCCTGAGCTTCTTGGGCTTAATCTCGGAGGTACACAGAATGTCACCTGTCATCATTTCTCCCGCAGCCGCGAATGCCGCGGCACAGCCTGCCCGTTCTTCCCTAAGAACACCGAAGACAAGGCATAACCGGATATAAGCTCATCGGGTGGGGGCAAATGCCTCCGCTCTTACCGGAAGGAGGCTCCTATGACAAAGCTATATCTCATAACCGGCTTTTTGGGCTCCGGCAAAACCACGTTTCTGCACAACCTTGTCCGTCTGTTCCCCAGCCGGCGGCTGGCCATCGTGGTCAACGAGTTCGGCAAGGTCGGTGTAGACGGCGTACTGCTTTCTGACCTCAGGGCCAAGCTTGTTGAAATTAACAACGGTTCCATTTTTTGCTCCTGTCGGGTTGAGCAGTTTGAGGACGGTCTTGCCTCCCTGCTCGCTCTTGCCGAGCCTCCCGAGCTCATTTTTGTTGAGGCCTCCGGCCTGTCCGACCCCACTGCCGTGCGCTCCATTCTCACTCAAAGCGGCAAGTTTGACTCACTTGATTACGCCGGCGCGATATGCCTTATTGACGCTGCGCGTTTTCAAAAAGTCTATCAGACAGCTCGCGTTTGCCGTATGCAGCTCGCCGTCGCCGACCTTGTTTTGATAAACAAGTGCGACCTTGCCGAGCCTCGGCAGCTCTCAGAAATACGAGCCGCCGCCGAGGCACAGAAGCCTGGGCGCCCCGTACATGAGACAAGCTTCGGCCGTCTCGAGCCAGATTGGCTTGAAGAAATGGCTTGTCCCCTGTCCGCCGATGGTCCTGCTGAGATTCACACCCGCGACATAACACTCCAGAAGCTGACCCTGCATTTATCTGACTTTGACCTCGCCTCCGTTGAGGCCTTTTTAAAAATATTTGCCGGCGACACCTATCGCGTCAAAGGCGTACTCTCGCTTCCGGAGGGGCTGTATTTGGCTGACTGTGTCGGCCCCTTGGTAGAGCTTCGGCCCTTTGCCATACAGGAAACCTCCCCCGCTCCGGAGCTTGACTGCCTTACGGTCCTGTTCGGAAACGGATTGCCCGCCAAAAAGAGCATTCGTGCCGCAATACCCCTTTTCCCCGGCCGCAGCGTAAGTATTATTCAATAAAACCATATGTGTTTTCTGTGACTTCGACAACTGTGCAAAACAGGCGTACCGGTTTGGTACGCCTGTTTTGTATTTGCTTGAACTGGTTCAGACAAGATTTTTCTCGTCCTCGGCGCTGAACAGGTGTATCAGCTCTGGGCGGAAGGTAAAATTCAGCTCTGAGCCATAGGCAAAGCCGCCGCGCTTTTCCGATGAAAGGTCGGCGGTATTGACACGCAGCACCACGTCCTTACCCGCAGCCGTGACGTGCAGGTGAATTTCGCTGCCCATCATCTCGGACACGTCCACCTTACCCTTGAGGACGTCGGGTCCGCTGTCCTTGAGCAGAACATGCTCCGGACGGATACCGACAATTACGTTCTTCTCTCCGTATCCGGCCTCGGCCAGCTTCCCTGCAATCGTGGGAGCAAGGTCTATCACCGTGTTTTCGCCTACGGTGACAGCATAGCCCGCGCCTGTCTTGTTCAGCTTGCCCTCAAACATGTTCATCTGCGGCATTCCGATAAAGCCCGCAACAAACACATTTGCCGGATGGTCAAATACCTCCTGCGGGGTGCCAATCTGCTGAATAAAGCCGTCCTTCATTATAACGATGCGGTCACCGAGAGTCATGGCTTCCGTCTGGTCGTGGGTGACATAGATGAAGGTGGTGTCGATGCGCTGCCTGAGCTTGATTATCTCCGCGCGCATCTGGTTTCTCAGCTTCGCGTCGAGGTTGGACAGCGGTTCATCCATGAGGAACACCTTCGGCTCGCGCACTATGGCGCGTCCGATGGCAACACGCTGGCGCTGACCGCCGGACAGTGCTTTCGGCTTGCGTTCGAGATACTGCGTGATGTCCAGAATAGCCGCGGCCTCGCGCACCTTCTTGTCAATCTCCGCCTTCGGAACCTTCTTTAGCTTAAGCGAGAAAGCCATGTTCTCATACACCGTCATATGCGGATACAGAGCATAGCTCTGGAAAACCATGGCAATATCACGGTCCTTGGGCTGAACGTCGTTCATGAGCGCTCCGTCAATGAGCAGTTCTCCCTCGGAAATATCCTCAAGTCCCGCAACCATGCGCAGGGTAGTTGACTTTCCGCAGCCGGAGGGTCCGACCAGAACGATAAATTCCTTGTCCGCAATATCCAGATTGAAATCATGGACCGCGGTCACACTGTTGTCGTAAATCTTCTTAACACCTTTTAACGATACGGTTGCCATATATCAGAGCCGTGGACGCCCAGCCTCCGCAAAAGCGACCTCGCGCCGGAGAGAGTGAAGCTCTCCGCGCATTACGGCAGGTCTCCACACTGCCGCACCGCCGGCTCGGCGGTTTTCCTCCTTTTTTGATGGGCCGCCATGGCTATGTAAATGGAGTAGCCATGGAAACCTTTAATTACACTGGGGGAATTTATGAAACCAGTTCACCCTTGAAAATTACGGCGCGGACCGACAGGTCCTCCTTACTCAGCAGCACTGCCGCGGCGTCCATACCGGTCTCAAGCGCGCCTATCCGCCCTTCCAGCCCCAAGGCTGATGCGGGGTTAAAGCTGGCCGCGCGCACCGCGTCCGCAAGCGGAACGCCGAAAGAGGCCGCCGTACGCACACAGTCCATAAGCGTACTCACCGAGCCGGCGAGCGTATTCGGGTCGTCCGCCATCGTGGCCCTGCGGCCCTTAAGAACAATCTCCTGACCGCCGAATGGATACCGCCCATCCGGCATACCGGTCGGGCGCAGGGAATCAGAGATGAGAATCACCCTTTCCGGACCAAACAACCGGAACACTGCGCGCACCACGCTCTCATGTATGTGTATACCATCGCAGATAAGCTCGGCCATGACCCCAACATTATCGAAAGCCGCACCCACGACACCCGGCTCTCGGTGGTTAAACGGCGGCATGGCGTTGAAAAGGTGGGTTGCCTGACGCGCGCCCGCGGAAAAAGCACGGCTCGCCGTGTCGTAGTCAGCCGTCGTATGGCCCACCGACACCCTTATACCGCTTGCCGACGCCGCGCGGATGAATTCCTCCGCGCCCGGCTGCTCGGGAGCCACGGTTACAAGCTTTACCAGTCCCTCCGCCGCATCCTGAAGCCTCGCGAGCATATCCGCATCAGGGTCGCGGAGAAACTCCGCGTTCTGCGCGCCTTTTTTTGCCGCACTGAGAAACGGTCCCTCCAAATTCACGCCCACGAGCTCCGCGCCAGTGCGCGATTCTCTTTTGTGCCGCGCAGCAGTAAGACAAACCTGCCTGAGAGTCTCCTCCGCCAGCGTCATTCCCGCTGGGCAGATGTAGGTTACGCCGCTGCTTAGCTCGAAATCAGCCATAGCCTGAAGTCCCTCGGGTTTTCCGTCACTGAAATCCTCACCCTTGCATCCGTGGAAGTGCAGGTCCAGCAATCCGGGAATGACATAGCAGCCCGAAGCGTCAATTACAGTGTCGTCGCCGCTTGTCTCCGCAAATTTACCGCCGCTTGTAAACAGCTCGCGATTTACGAAGCTGCGCCCAAGGTCAAATACTTCACCGCCGTTTATCCGCATATGCTCATCTCCGCCTCCGTGCTTCTCATGGCCTGACAATCTGCCTCCTGGTAAATCCTCATGCCTGCCACCTCATTTCAGCAAAACTCGGCTATGGCTTCATCAATCTGCTTCGCCGCATCCGCGGCAATAGTCTTATCGGACTCAATAATCGCGGGCAGAGGCTTTCTCACTCCTCCGATGTCTATTCCGCGCATACGCAGAATCTCCTTCATCAGGGCGTAGAGGTTGCCGTGAGCTGAACACATGACAGAGATAATGTGGCAGACCCTGCGCTGCAAAGCGGCGGCCGTTTTCATATCACCGGCCTCGTAAAGCTCCATAATCTTCATATACAGCTCCGGCATTACGGCGTAGGTGCCGCCTATACCGCCGGTAGCTCCCATCGCGAGACCGGAGATAAGCTGCTCGTCTGGCCCGTTCATGACCGCAAAGTCATCGCCTCCGACCTCCTCCCAGAGCTCAATGTCCTGCGTGGGCATGGAGGAGTTTTTAACGCCTATAACACGAGGATTCTTCAGCATCTCCCTGAGCAGCTCCGGCGTCAGCGCAGTGCCGGCAAGCTGAGGAATGTTGTAGATAAAGAAATTGGTATCCGGTGCGGCGGCGGAGATGTCGTTCCAGTACTCCACGATTCCATGAGGCTTCAGGTGGAAATATATCGGCGGTATCGACGCTATCGCGTCCACGCCCATGCTCTGCGCGTGCGCGGCCAGCTTCTGTGAGTCCTCTGTGTTGTTGCAGGCCACATGGGCGATGACAACCATCTTTCCGCCGACCTCAGCCATTACGTTTTCCAGCGTCAGCTTGCGCTCGGCCACATTCTGGTATATGCACTCGCCCGAGGAGCCGCCCACATACAGGCCCTTGACTCCCTTTTCCAGCAGATAACGCGCCAGCGCACGCACCCTCGCGGGGCTAACCGAGCCGTCCGGCTCATAGCAGGCGTAAAACGCGGGGAAAATCCCCCTGTACTTTGAAATATCTCTCATTGCTTCAATATGCTCCTTCGCATTTGAAAAATCTAAAAAATTCTCACCTTGAAAACGGCCTTGCTCACCGTTTCGGGACCGTCCACGCGCATTTTTATGCGATGGGCGTCGTTTGGAAAAACAGTCAGAAAATCACCCGGCGAAAGCACAAGACTATATCGGCCAGCGCCGGTGTATGCATAAAAATCGTTTTCCGGCTCACTGCGCAGCGGCGCCAGCGACTCCGGCTGCGATATCTCCACGCGTTCGGAGCCCGAAAGCATCAAATGTATGTCCAGAAACAGCTTGTGCGCCTCAAAAAAGCTGTCCTCGTCGGGAACCGTCTCATAGGTAAACTTTGTACACCAGACCTCGCCGGCCTTGAGCTCCACACGCTCGTCTCTGAGAGAGGAAAGAAATTCGGGCGTGATATGCTCCAGCGCCAGATCAAGGTTGTGGTGGATGCCGCGATAGAGCGCAGCATCCGCATTGGGAGCCAAAATCATGCTCTCACCCCTTAACCGCACCCATGGTAATGCCTTGGGTGAAGTATTTCTGGAATATCAGGAAAACGATTATGATGGGTATCGAGGCCAGTGCCGCGCCGGCCATGAGTATGCCGTGGTCAATACTCGTCTCCGATTGGAGAGTCGCAATACCGAGCGATATCGTGTAGTTGCTCGACTTTCCAAGCATAATCAGCTGGAGGAAATAATCGTTCCATGAATTGATAAAGGTGAAAATAGCCAGCGCGCCTATGCCGGGCTTTACCATCGGCACCACTATGGTGGTGAAGGTCTTGGCCTCGCTCGCACCGTCAATCCTCGCAGCCTCCAATATTTCCCCTGGGATGCTCTCGGAAAACTGTTTCATCAGGAACACGCCGAAGGGCCAGCCTACGGTCGGCATAATAACCGCCCACAGATTATCCCACATATTCATCGCGGAAACCTCTTTTATCAGAGGTATGAGTATAACCTGCTTAGGCAGCGCCATAGCGCAGACAATAAGCGAAAACAGCAGAGCGCGGCCGTGGAAACGCTTTTTTGCCAGCGCATAGCCCGCCATCGAGGCGGTTATACAGGTTAGAATCATCGCCACAACGGCCATGATAACCGTGTTGGCCAGCCAGCGGAAAGCGGCGGGGATAGTCGGCCCCACCGATAAGTAAATCGGCTGGTGGCTCGCGGAAAACTGGGCGCTGAACGGGACCGCCAACTCCCAAGCGGGAGCCGTCCGCTTGGCAAACAGACGCTCAAAGTTGTTGAGCGTAAACTCCTTGGGGAAAAACTGCGGATCCGGCGCGTAAATATCCGCGGTGGTCTTGAACGCGCCTGTGACTATCCAGTAAAGCGGGAACAGGAACAGGAAAGCCAAAATCACCAGGACAATAATTGAAAACACCTTGTAGGGCGTCGCACGTTTTTCAAGCTTCATATTCCCACCCCCTTACTTTTCTTTGGCCAGCTTGAACTGGATTGCGGAAAGTATACCGATAAAGATTGCCAGTATAACGCCCATGGCGTTGGCGTATCCGAAATGGCCCACCTGCTCGGTCATCTTGAAAGCGGTGTAGTATATGTAATACATTACCGTGTTCGTACCCGAGCCTCCGGAGGTCAAAAGCTGTATAAGCGCGAAGCACTGGAAGCTGTTTATCGTGGTTATAACCAGAATATACAGCGTAGTGGGCATCATCTGAGGCCACTTGATTTTCCAGAAAACCTGGGAATTGGTCGCCCCGTCAACCTGCGCGGCCTCTACCAGAGAATGGTCCACATTGCCCAAGGCTGAAACGTACAGAACTATAGGCTGGCCAACTGAGGTCGTGAACAGTATAAGTATAATGCACCAAAGCGCAAAGCGCTCGTCACCCAGCCAGTTTATATTGTTTTCAATTATGCCTGTGCCTTTTAACACATAGTTCAAAATACCGGTGTAGTTGTCATACATCCACTTCCAGACAACAGTGACGGCAACGGAGCCGGTTACAACAGGCAGGTAGAAAATGCATCGGAAGGTAGACAGCACGGGTCCCTTCAGCTTATAGATAGCTGAACCGACCCACAGTGAGAACAAGCACACGGTGGGCACGCTCACCAGCACTATCAGAAATGTGTTTTTCAGTGCCTCAAGGAAGGTTTTATCCTGCCAGAGGCGGACAAAATTCTGGAAAGCTACAAAGGTTGTCGGATTGGTCTTTGAGTTCATGTTAGCGTCGGTGAAGCTGTATCCGATACAAATCACCATGGGAATGACCACAAACCCAACGAAGAAAATCAGGCTGGGCAGAAGAAAGAGATATGCAGATGTGTTCTCCCTGCGGACCAGCTCTTTGCTCATTGTCGTCTGTTTCTGTCTTGCCAAGGCTCATCGCCCCTTTCTGGAATCATCTTGACTGAGCGAAGGTGTGCGCTTCCGGCCGCGTATGCGCGGCCGGACAGGGCGCAGCGCCCTCCGAGGATAAAAGACGCGCCCTCCACCGCGCTTACGCGAGGGGGAGGGCACGCGAACCCTTCATTTCAAAAATGACTGGCGCCTAAGGATAGATATCAGCCTGCGTTGGCAGCAGCGTTGGCGTTAGCCTCATAAGTTGCCACGGTGGTGGCAATATCGTCGCCCGCGCCCACGCGCTGGAGCATGTTCCACCACTCGGTACGGGCTCCGGCCCAGCCGTTGGTGATCTGGTAGTACTCGCCCATGTAAGGCATCATCTTGCTGTAGTACTCAACAAGCAGGGGATTGCTGGACTTAATTTCAGTACCCTCAGCCATGGAGCGGCAGGAGAAGAAGTTAGAGATATCGCCAGCCTCGGAGCAATGCTCAGAGTCACACATGTACTTTATGAACACCTTGGCGGCCGCTATGCGTGCCTCATCTCCGGTGTCGAATGCACCCAGACCCCATACGCCGGAGCCTTCCTCGGGATCCTTGCCCTCCTGGGTCGGGAAGCACATATAAACTATCTCGTCGCCGGAAAGGGTCTTGCCCTCGCCTGTGCCGGCCTGGTTGGGATCGAGCTGCTGAGCGGCGTTCCAGCAGAAAGCCATCTTCAGCACGCCCTGATAGAACTTGGCAATCTCGTCGCCGCCGGCGAGGGATGCGTCGAAGTCAATGCCGGGCATGTTCTTCAGGTCGGTCAGGGCATTGATGACCTCGGGGGTGTTCCACGTGTAGGCGGTGTGCTCGGCGTTGGTGAGCTTGGTGCCGTAACGGTTGCGGATAAGCTCGCGGGTACCCTGGTCGCCGCCCTGTCCTGCGCAGTACACAGCAGCCACGGTGCCGCCGTACTTCTCGTACAGAGCCTTCACAGTGGCGTCAAACTGCTCCACGGTCCAGGTGCGGGTCTCAAGGTCAATGTTGGCCTCGGCGCCGGCTTCCTTCACGGCGGTGTAGTTGACAGCCATGCAGTGAGCGACGTTGAACATCGGGTAGAGGTAAACCTCTCCGCCGGCAGCAGTGCCGGCCTCAAGTGCTGCGGGGAGGATCTCGGCGCGGTCGGTGTCGTCAATCATGTCAGCCAGATCGACCATGTGGCCGTTTACGCCCCAGTTGGCAACCAGACGCTCAGGACCTTCCATGATGACATCGGGGGCATTTCCTCCGGTAAGCGCGGCATTGACCTTATCGTCTCCGTCGGCGTAGGCCAGCCACTCCATGTTCACGGCTATGCCGGTGTCGGCGGTGAACTTGTCGATAAGGGGCTTGACCTTGGCTTCATCGCCCCAGCCGCCGACAGGGTAAACCCATACGGTGATGGCGGAGGCCGTTGCGGGCTCGTCAGGCTCTGCGGGCTCGTCTGCCGGCGGTTCTGCCGGAGCGGGTGTTGCGGCGGGAGCCGGTGTGTCGGCCGGAGTCGGGGCCGGAGCAGGCTCAGAGCCGCAGGCCGCCAGCGCGAACACCATGGTCAGCGCCAGAACAAGTGCAAGAATTTTCTTCATCTTCATTTGGTAACCTCCTGAATTTTTTATAAAAATGCGGGAACTCCCCACATCCTTT
>CATJWA010000163.1 GCA_949744025.1 uncultured Eubacteriales bacterium | reverse complement strand
GGGCGTGTCGAAGTCCGGCTCGCCCAGCGTCAGGGCCAGACAGCCGGGCGTTTCGCGCGCAAGGCGCGAAAACTCCCGTATCGCGCTGCGCTTCGCGCCGTAAACGGCGGTGTTGAGCTTATCGCTTATCATACCCTTACCTCTCGTCAGCCCGCCGCAAAGCCGTGCGGCGGGCTGAAAGCAAAACGGAATCTAAAATAAAATCTAAAGTGAAATCTGAAATCAGAAACGGAATTGATTCCAAAACCGGTTTTAAAGCTTTCTGAGCGAGGCCTCCAGCGCGGTTTTTTGCGTGGTGCCCTCGTCCTTGGCCTTGATAATGCGCGCGGGGCAGCCGGCAACGACCATGTTCTCCGGCACGTCCTCTATGACAACCGCGCCGGCGGCGACTACGGCGTTTCTGCCGACGTGCACGCCCTCGATAACCACGGCGTTGGCGCCTATGAGCACTCCGTCCTCGATTATGACCGGCGTGGCGGAGGCCGGCTCGATAACGCCGGCGAGCACCGCGCCCGCGCCCACGTGGCAGTTTTTGCCCACGGTGGCACGGCCGCCCAAAATTGCGCCCATATCTATCATTGTGCCCTCGCCGATAACCGCGCCGATGTTGATAACCGCGCCCATCATTATAACGGCGTTTTTGCCTATTTCCACCTGCTCGCGGATAACCGCGCCGGGCTCGATGCGCGCGGGCACATCCTTCATGTCCAGCAAGGGGATTGCGCTGTTGCGGCAGCCATTTTCAATCACAATGTCCTCGATCCTGTCGCGGTTGGCCTCGATGACGGGGCCGAGCTCGCGCCAGTCGCCGAACACAATCTTGTCGCCCGCGCCGAACACCTTTGCCGAGCCGTAATCGACCGCCTCACGCTCTTTTACATAGAGCCTGACGGGGGTTTTCTTCTCCGCAGAGCCGATATATTCGATTATTTCCTGTGCGTTCATAATGTCCTCCTCACTGTCCCACAAGCTCGGTCATGGTGTAGTATCCGACCGGCTTGTCTTTTAAAAACTCCGCCGCGGCTATCGCGCCCTCGGCAAAAAGGGTGCGGCTTTCGGCCTCGTGCCTGAGAGTTATGGTCTGCGTGCCGGTGGACACGACTATTTCATGGGTGCCGACCTCGTTTCCGCAGCGCAGGGAGTGGATGCCTATCTCGTTTTTCGAGCGCAGGCCGTTTTGGTGACGGCCTATGAGAAACTCGGCCTCGGGCCGGACCTGACGGATGCTGTTTGCCAGCAGAAGGGCCGTGCCGCTGGGCACGTCAAGCTTCTGGTTGTGGTGGCGCTCGACTATCTCGATATCCGCGTCGGGGAACATCGCCGCTGTCCTGCGGGCAAGCCGGGCCAGCAGCGCCACGCCCACGGACATGTTGGCCGAGCAGAACAGCGGTATCTTCTCCGCCGCGGCGCGTATCATGGAAAGCTCGGCCTCGGTCTGGCCCGTGGTGGCTATTACCAGAGGCAGGGAGCGGCGCACGCAGTAGCCCGTAAGCTCCGCGGCGGCGCTGTGGTGGGAAAAGTCAATCACGCAGTCGGCGCTGCCGTCAAACTCGTCCAGCCGGACGCAGCGGCGGGGCACAAGGCCCGAGGGGCACTCGGGGCTGACTCCCGCGGCGAGGCTGTGTCCGTTAAAGCCGCTCTCGAGCATCTCAGTGACTATTGTTCCCATGCGGCCCGTGCAGCCGTGTACTATTATGTTCATGCCCGTCACCCAATCAGTCCGTGGGAGCGCATAATATCGAAAAGGACCTTCTCATGTTCGGGTTCCATGCAGGTAAGCGGCAGGCGCAGGAAGTTTTCGCCGAAACCCATGGCGGCCATGGCGGCCTTGGCGGGAATGGGGTTGACCTCGCAGAACAGCGCGCGGATAAGGGGCATGTATTTGCATTGCAGCGCCGCGCTGCCGGCAATGTCCCCGGCCCAGAAGCGGGTGCATATCTCGTCGGTCTGCGCCGGCAGGAGGTTGGACAGCACGGAGATGACCCCGTCGCCGCCCATGGACAGTATGGGCACTATCTGGTCGTCGTTGCCGGAGTAAATCGCCAGCCGGTCGCCCACCAGCTCGGCGGTTTCGACAATCTTGGAGATGTTGCCGTTGGCCTCCTTGATGCCGCTTATCATCGGGTGGTCCGCCAGCGCAGCGTAGGTTGCCGGCTCGATGTTTATGCCCGTGCGGGATGGGACGTTGTAGAGGATAATCGGCTTTGTCGAGGCGTCGGCTATGGCGGTGAACATTTTCACAAGGCCGTTCTGCGTGGCCTTGTTGTAGTAGGGCGTTACCACGAGCATGGCGTCGCAGCCCGCGCCGCAGGCAAAGCGCGTCAGGTCGATGGCGTAGGAGGTGTCGTTCGAGCCGGTGCCGGCGATTATTGGCACGCGTCCGTGAGCGCGCTCAACGGCAAAGCGCAGCACCTGGCGGTGCTCCGCGTCCGTGAGCGTCGCGCCCTCGCCGGTGGTGCCGGCAATCACAAGGGCGCTTATGCCGGAGTCAATCTGCCAGTCGATGAGCCGGCCGAGGGTTTTGTAATCGACGCCCGAGGCGTTCAGCGGGGTTATCAGCGCGGTGGCAGCGCCGCGGAAAACGGGATTCTTACTCATAATTCATTCTCCTTTGAAAGTCGATGGCTGCTTGAGGGAATACGCCTTGACCGGAGCGGCGGGGCGTAATAAAATAAACAGATACAGAATATGGGGGTATTTTTTATGTGGTTTGTTTTTGCCGCGCTGTCCGCGGTTTTCGCGGCGCTGACCGCAATACTGGCGAAGGTGGGAATCGAGGGCGTCAACTCCAATCTTGCCACGGCTGTCCGCACCGCGGTGGTGCTCGTCATGGCCTGGGGCATGGTGTTTCTCACTAACGCGCAGGGAGGTCTTGGCTCCATCGGACGGAAAAGCTGGCTGTTTCTCATCCTCTCCGGACTTGCCACGGGCGCGTCCTGGCTGTGCTATTACCATGCGCTGCAAATTGGCGAGGCGTCAAAGGTGGTGCCGGTGGACAAGCTCAGCACGGTGCTGACGCTGATTTTGGCCTTTGTGTTCCTGCACGAGAAATTCACGGCGAAATCGCTGATCGGCTGCGCGCTGCTCGCCGCGGGGACTCTGCTGATGGTGCTTTAGATCCGGCATTGAAAAAGCAGCCCATGCAATGCATCGGCTGCTGAAAATGTCGGCGTCCTGCGCGGAACGTCCTCCGCGGGCATGGCGCTTACAATCTCAATAGCTCTCCGCATAGCTCCCCGCATTTGCGACAGTCAAACGGATATTGTCCGTTTGACCAGAGAGGGCTCGCCCGCCTCCCTTCGGCAGCGGCCCCTTTCACCGCGGCAACGGCCCTGCGAAAGCCTTACACCGCGAATACTGATGACAACTGCGCCTCTATTTTTAATTGCAGTATTGATTTTATTAATTGTACTATTCTCTGCCATATCCCGTCAATTAGCAGTTCAGACAAATAATTTCCGCCGTCTGCGAGGCGGGTATATGCTTTTTGCTAAAGCGCGGGACCGGCGGGATACGCGCGGCATCGCGCAGATTTCGCGGCGCGCACGCCGCGAATAAATTCAAATCGTTTTTTGTCAGGACATGCGCCTGACAAAAAACACTCTGCGCGCAGCGTGCGTCGAGCCCCGCGCCCTTTGGGCGCGGGGTGAGGCGCGTAGCGGAGCGAATTCTTTCTCAAATTAAAGGAAGGGTCCCTCGGGACCCTTCCTTTAATTTGATTTTTATTCCACGTCGTCCGCGGAGATGAGGCCGTAGCCTCCGCTTTTG
>CATJWA010000162.1 GCA_949744025.1 uncultured Eubacteriales bacterium | reverse complement strand
GACCCTGGCCAACCAGTGCAAGCCCTATGAAATACGCCCCGGCGACGCCGAGGCTCTTGCCGAGGGCTGGACGCGGCGGCTCGGCCGCGAGCTGGGCTCCGGGCGGATAAGCTATAAAAAGATAAAGGAAAATTACGCCGCGATGGTGCGCTCCTTCGCCGGGATCCCCCGCCGTGAGCGCGAGACCGTAAAGGTCGGTGTCGTGGGGGAGATATTCGTGAAATATTCGCCGCTGGGCAACAACGACCTGGAAAAATTCCTTGTCAGCGAGGGGGCGGAGGTCGTTGTGCCGGGGCTGATGGATTTTATCCTGTACTGCGTTTACAACAGCGTTGAGGACTACCGCCTGTACGGCCGCGGTCCGCTCAGCCACCACGTATACGCGCTGGCCTACAGCGTGCTGTGCCGCAAGAAGCGGGATATGATAGAGGCAATCGAGCGCGAGGGCAGCTTTGCCGCGCCGACACTTTTCGAGCGTACGTCCGGTCTTGCCCGCGGCTACATAAGCAACGGCACAAAGATGGGCGAGGGCTGGCTGCTGACCGCGGAGATGCTCGAGCTGGCCGAGAGCGGCGTAAAAAACATCGTGTGTACCCAGCCCTTCGGCTGCCTGCCCAACCATATCTGCGGCAAGGGCATGATGCGGCCGATAAAGGAGCGCAATCCCGAGGTGAACATCGTCGCCATTGACTACGACGCGGGCGCGACGAGGGTCAACCAGGAAAACCGCCTGAAGCTCATGCTCTCCAACGCCCGAGCCCGGGCCGCGCAGAGCCGCCGGGACGAGGCTGAGGAAATCAAAGAGAAAGCCGCGGTATAGCGCGGTGAATTGACGAGGCAAGCCGCCGGGGAAAATTCCCCGACGGCTTTAAATTGCCTGAAAGTCCTTATTTGACGCTCTGTCGCAGGAAAAAACCGCGTGAAGCGGGCCCAGCTCTGTCTGCCGCCTGCGGCGGGGCGGCAGAGCATGGCAAATCCCTCTCTAAAAAGCTGTCTTTCAGCTTTTCAGAGCAAAAAAGTAACCCCCTGCTCCAACGGAACAAGGGGTTACTCAGCCTGGGTCGGTTCTGTCATGCTCTCGACCTCCCTATTCAGTTATTTCTGCCCTGCCGCAGCTCTCTCACTCTCAAACTCAGCAGCCGTTTTTCCGCACGCTTTTGCATCGGAACTGTCTCATTTAAGGCCGGGGAGAACAAAATCTTGCCGCATTGTGTCAGATTCGGAGGAAATTGCTATAAATTTCTGCCTTCCACTAACCTCTTACCACCTCCGGTTCCTCAAGTCCCCTTGGGTCCGGCGCAAACAGATCATCGGACTCACTCCCTTCCTT